>JAYVCO010000502.1:0-13828 GCA_043749935.1 Planctomycetia bacterium | reverse complement strand
ATGACTGATCTGCTTGTGACTGCGCGCGTTGCCCCGCGTGAGAAATTCGTGACGGTCTATAGCGGCATGGAAGTCGAACCGTTTCTAGCCGCCAACGAGCACCGTCAGCAGGTGCGAAGTCAGTTGGGTTACACCGACGAGCACGTCGTCGTTGGCAAGATCGCTCGGCTGTTTCATCTCAAGGGGCACGAGTATTTGGTGCGGGCGGCCGAGCAGGTCGTCGTCGCGCGACCCAACGTGCGATTTCTACTGGTGGGCGACGGCATTCTGACCGATCAGATCCAAAGCCAGGTACGGCGCGCGCATTTGGAATCGTATTTTCAATTCACCGGGCTCGTCACTCCCGAGCAGATTCCCGACCTGATCGGCGCAATGGACATCGTGGTTCACACGAGTTTGCGCGAGGGACTGGCCCGAGTCTTGCCACAAGCGCTGATCGCGGGCAAGCCGGTGGTGAGCTACGACATCGACGGCGCGCGCGAAGTGGTGATCCCGGGCCAAACCGGCTTCCTCTTGTCGCCGGAAAGCATTCAGGAACTGGCTGACAGCTTGTGCCAATTGGCGACCGATCCACAGTTGCGCGAGCGGCTGGGGAGCAGGGGGCGCGAGTTGTACAGCGACCGGTTTCGGCACGAACACATGAGCGATCAACTGCGAAAGTTGTACGAGCGTATTTTGGCGAGCAAAGCTCCACCTGCGAGCCGGTAATTTGCCTAAGTCATTGGGTCAGCGGCAGTACGCAACACGCGTTTCAACTTCGTGCCCCACCTGCTAAAATGGACAGATTAAATCGTTTCGTCTGAGGGCGGCAGGAACCCTGGAACGTCAGGCCGGCTTGCCGCCACGGTTCGAGAAAGTTGCTCCCCGTGGCCCAAGACAATGTCGGCCCGTTCCGGCTTCTCAATAAGATTCGCGAGGGAAAGACCTGCGCCATTTGGGAGGTGATGAACGACCTGAAGGGAGAGCGGCTGGCCATCAAGCTGCTCACAGGCGAGGGGGCCAAGAATCGGGAAGAAGTCGCATTTCTCAAGCACGAACATCAGGTCGGGCGCGGATTGGACCATCCGCAAGTCATCAAGATCTACGAATTCGGGACCGACCGCGGCGCCGTGTATTTGGCGATGGAGCTGTTTCCCGCACCGAACATCAAGCAACAACTTACCACTCATGGAGTCGAAGCGCTGGCGCCCGTGATTTCCGAGTGCATTCGCAAAGCGGCCGAGGGCTTGGCCTATTTTCATTCCGAGGGTTGGATTCACCGCGACATCAAGCCGGACAATTTTCTCATGACACTTGGCGGCGACGTGAAGCTGATCGATTTTGCTTTAGCCGAGCGACGAAAAAGCGGATTTGCACGCTTTTTTTCGGGCAAGACCAAAGTGCAGGGGACTCGCAGCTACATGTCGCCCGAACAGATTCGCGGACAATCGCTCGACGAACGGGCTGACATTTACAGTTTCGGTTGCATGGTGCACGAACTGCTCGGCGGAAAGCCGCCTTATACCGGGACCAGCACGAACGACCTATTGACCAAGCACCTGCGGAGTGCGATTCCACCTTTGCAAGCCTCGAATCAAAACGTGACCGAGGCGTTCGCCCAACTCGTGCGGCGGATGCTGGCAAAGAAGCCCGAGGACCGGCCGGAGACGATGGCCGACTTTGTGACCGAAATGCGGAACACGCCCATATTCAAGGTTGCGCCCAAGCCGATGAAGAAAACAACACCTTGAATGACAAGTGTGGCAAGAGCGGTTGGGTGGCCCAGACGACTTGTCGTCTGGGTTGCGAAGCAACAAGAGGCGATAGCCGCGACGAGCGGCATGACGCGCTAGCAGTGCTGGCATTGACGGCAGTGCTAGCAATAACGAACGTGGCTCACTGGGAAGCATGATCATGGCGACAGTAAACCATCGGCTCGCATTCGAGCGCCCGATCTATGAACTCGAGGCCCGGTTGCAAAAACTGGAAGCCAGTGGCGACGGCAGTGTGGCCGCGCGCGAAGACATCCGCAGTCTCAAGCGAGAACTGACCGACGCCAAGAAACGGATCTACAGCAATCTCGCGCCCTGGGAAACCGTGCAGGTGGCACGGCATTCCGATCGGCCCATGACCACCGATTATCTCGATCTGATCTTCGACGAGTTCGTCGAACTGCATGGCGACAAGTTTTTTGGCGACGATCGCGCCATGCGCAGCGGCTTTGCCAAGCTCGACCAATACAAGGTCATGGTCATCGGGCATCAAAAAGGAAAGACCACGAAAGAACGGATCGCCTGCTACCACGGCTGCGCCCACCCCGAAGGCTATCGCAAAGCACTGGCCAAGATGAAACTGGCGGCCAAGTATTCGCTGCCCGTGATTTGCTTTATTGATACTCCCGGGGCCTATCCGGGCATCGGGGCCGAAGAGCGCGGCCAGGCCCAGGTGATTGCCCAAAACATGTTCGAAATGTCCCGCCTGCCCACGCCGATCATCTGCGTGGTGATCGGCGAGGGTGGATCTGGCGGGGCTTTGGGCATTGGCGTGGGCGACAAAGTGGCGATGCTCGAACACGCCTATTATTCGGTGATCAGTCCCGAGGGCTGCGCCGGAATCCTGTGGAAAAGCCACACATTCGCCGAGCAAGCCGCGGCGGCCCTGAAAATGACTTCCAAGCATCTGTTGGGCCTTGGCGTGGTCGACGACGTGATCGAAGAGCCGCTCGGCGGCGCCCATCGCGATCATCACCAGATGGCGGCCCGGATGAAAATTTATCTGCTGAAATGCCTCCGCGAGCTGGTAGGAATTCGGCCAGATCAACTCGTCGAAAATCGGTACGAAAAATTCCGCCGGATGGGCGTTTATTTGGAAACCTTGGAAACAACCGAGGGCGCCACCGGGCAACTCGCGGAGCAACTCGACGCCGCCGAGTCGGACCCGACCCAGGCTCTCGACTGAGCCGGGTGAGCGACGGCCGGTTACCGAGCCAATTGGCGTTTCAAGAATGCCATTCAATGGCTGCTTGAAGATCGTCCCAAGCGTTCTCAATTCGAGAGGTCTTGGGATGCAGAGCAGGTCGCTTCGAACGTCACGTGGGCCGTTTTCCGAAGCCCACCCCAACGTCCGATAATGTTTCTTATGTTCGGTTTGACCGGGATTTTCGCGGGCGAACCATGCTTTTGCAGACGCTCTCGCTTCCGGTCTGCTGCATCTCTGGCATCGCTCTCGTCGTCAACCAGTTCTCGAAATCAACTCTGTGTTTCGCTCCCCTGCTACGCACGCCCGGGACTCGGCTCGGCTGCGGGAGGCTCGGCTGGGTTCGGTTTGTTCCTGGGGTCCAGCTCGCGTTCCAATTTGTTGAGATACGGGTCAAGGACTTCGTGAAGCTCCTTGGGCATGACGGCGTCGGCGCGGTTCAAAAGCAGGGCGATGTAGTAGCCCGACCTCGATTGCAGCACTGCCGCCCTGGCCTTCGTCGAAAGCGTGACGGCGAAGAAGGTAATCGCTACGCACAGCAGAACCCCTTTGGCCGCGCCAAACAGAGCGCCCATCTGGCGGTCGAACTCGCGCAAGCGGACCCGGCTGATGAAGTTGGCCACGACCCGAAACGCCACCCAAATCACCAGCGAAGTTCCCAGGTAGAGCACCAACATCGCGATAAAGCGGTTGAGCGGCTCTTGCTTGCCAAAATAGTGCGCGAACTGGCTGCTGAACCGCAGGGCCACGGCGTAACTGAGAATGAGGCTGGCCGACGACGCCACTTGCCAGGCCATGCCCTTCCAAGCGCCGAACACCGTGGTGCCCACCAGGACCACCAGCATGCAGATATCGTAGATTTCCATTCTCGGTCTTTTTTCCCCCGGCGCTCCGGCTGCCAGGCCAGCTAGAAAACTGGCGGAGTATACCCCAACCGGGGCCGCCAGGCGAAGAGCAGCCACGCTAGCATTCGCGCGGGCAATATTGACCTTGGCGGCTTTCGCACCAGCGCGATACAGTCCTCGGCCGCTCAAAGCGGCAGCAGGCAACGGCGACCAGGTTCATTTGCTATTCGTTCGATTCAAGGAAGCATTGGCATGGCAGGGTTCAAAACGCATATCACGACCAGCTCGGTTCTCGGAGTCGCCTATGGCACGGGCGCGGCGGTGATGTATGACGTGCCATTGCCAGCCTGCCTTCTGGCCGGTGGCTTGTGCGGCGTTTCGGGCATGCTCCCGGACTTGGACAGCGGGCCAGGGGTGCCGCTGCGCGAGAGCGTGGCGTTTGCCGCCGCCGTGGTGCCAATGCTAATGATCGACCGCTTCGAGATGATGGGCATGGCGCCCGAATCGATCGTGTTGGCCGGCGGCATGCTGTATCTGTTCATTCGGTTCGGCGTGGGCAAGCTGCTGCGCAAGTTTACGGTTCACCGCGGTATGTTTCACAGTGTTCCGGCACTGGCGATCGTGGGCGAGTTGGCTTACCTGATCTGCGCTCATGAAAATCCTTGGATGCGCGCGTTCAACGCCGGCGCGGTCATGCTCGGCTTCTTTTCGCATCTGCTGTTGGATGAAATCTGGAGCATCGAGTTCCGGCACGGGCTGCACCTGAAGAGCTCGTTCGGGACCGCCATTAAGTTTTGGGGTGACTGCTGGTGGGCCAACCTGGCAACGTATGCCAACGTCATCATCTTGGCGCTGCTGATCACACAAGATCCTTCGCCTGGCGGCGACGCCACGACACCGGGGCAAAACCCCGATGGCATTGCCACCCAGAGTAGTTTCTTTGGGTTCAAGAGATGAATCGCTGCGCCGTCGTACCTCGCCGCTGATTCCGCTGCTCTCCCCTGCCCCGGATCCCCTGCCCCGAATGTTCGTTTGCTGGCTGCCTCCACTGCTGCGCTGTGGGCTTTCAAAATTTATGCACGGCTATCGACGAGCAGCGTCACGGGCCCGTCATTGACGAGGCTGACCGCCATGTGCTGTCGAAACTTTCCGGTCGCGACTGGAATACTTTGCGTAGTCACCTTGGCCACGAACTCCTGATAGAGCGTTTCGGCCACTTCCGGCGGCGCGGCGGCGATGAAACTCGGGCGGCGGCCTTTGCGGCAATCGCCCAGTAGTGTGAACTGGCTGACCACCAGCATGGCGCCGCCGACTTCGGCCAACGACAGATTCATCTTGCCTTGCGGGTCGTCAAAGATGCGCAGGCCCGCGATTTTTTCGGCCAACTGCTGGGCATCGTCCACGGAGTCGCCCGCGGCAACGCCCAGCAGCACGAGCATTCCCAAGCCAATCTGGCCGCAGACCTCATCGCCCACGGTCACTTGCGCCTGGCTGACTCGCTGGATGCACGCTCGCATATCAAAGTTTCGGCTGTGTTTTTATGGAGGAACAGAAGCTCAGTGAAAGCTCAGTGATGGCGATTCCAGTAAACTGCCAGCGGCGCCGCGGCGAGGGGAATTGGAATCAAAGCGCAGCTAGAAATGAAGGGCAGATATCTCCAGTTCTGGGACAGTTCGGAGAAATGCGCGACTACAACCGCCAACAGGACGATCGTGGCCGCCAGGCCGAGCGTTTGCATAGAAATCAAACGTCGACGCCAACTCGCCACGAATGTCGCTCCGCAACCGAGCAGGCAGAGGACAAGCAAGGCAAGTGCATACGCCTGCGTGAACGCGAGGCGAGACTCGCGTGCCAAACAGAAGGGCACCAAGAGTCTGACCATCCCAACGCCAAATGCCAGCGTGAGCGCAACCACAAATACTTTCCGGCCCGCCAGAGACAGCGATGTCACGAAACCGACGACACACCACAACGCAACCGCGCAGAAGATGATGCCGGCCAGCAAGGGAACGGTACGAATTTGGTGAACCGCGCGATAGAGCTTGGACGTTTCCGCATTTTCCCCCACGATCAAAACGACCGCTGGCATGCATGCGGCCCAAATCACGAACGACAAGAGCAGGCCAAGAGTCGCGCTCTTGAGGACTGCATTGGCAAGCTGACAATCCGAAAGCGGACGCGAACCATTGAAGTTTCCAAACGCACCCTGCGGCGAGCGGGTGCCCCAAAACATCGCGATCACGCTGAGAGGGGCGAGAAAGAGAGTTGAAACTCCGACCACGAAATCATGGCCATCCTTGGGTTGCAGGAGCCACGCCAAGAGTAACGCGGAGATTCCGATCAACACGGTTCCCGAAGGCAAGACAAATCCCCGCTCCGTCCACTCCAGCCAGAATTGGGCCGATGTGGGGGACGAAAAGGGCGCCGAATGCAGTCTGCTTCGGAATGGAACAAGCTGACTCAAGGCGTCGATGATTCGACGAACGTCGATTCCCGACCCATGTCGGAGCTTCTCAAACCCAAAGGTGCCAACGCCAACACAGACAATCGTTGCGACGCCAAATGACAAGGCTTTCCACCCATTCATGTTGCCCAGCTCGGCCGTCATCGACCCATGATGCGCTCCCCACCGATGGATCGCGAAGAGCAGCGGAATGGAACTGGCAAGACAGCACAGAGATTGCAGGCCGACCGAGTTCGAGGTCGACCATATCACCGACTGCCACCAGGCGATCAAGACGGCGGCCAGCAAGCCAGGCCCTAAGATTGGCCAGCCCGCATCGAACAATGCATTTAAGATCAGGGCGACGGCGGCGTACTGCACGAATATCGTCGCCATGGCACAAGCCATCGGTCCGGCAACCAGCACGAGACTTGAGGCGGGCAGCGTGTATCGATGCCTAGGGTTTCCTAGGGCGACAAGAATCCCACTGCCGAGAGCCACGATTGTCATCCAAAAGAAGGAAAAATGCAGCAGAGTGCCAATCTCGCCACGAAGTGACATGACTCTTGGATTTAACGTGGACGCTTGTCCGTTCGTCGTCATCAACGACGAAAAAATGAGGCCTGGCAACACGAGTGCGCCGAGCGGCGCCAGCAGAATTCCGCGCCAACCGCGCGCCCAGAATTCCCAAGCGAGGGCAGTCGCGATATGCAGCGTATGACCTGGAGCACGGTTCATGGTTCTATCTCCGGGCAATCTTATCCACCAACCTGATTCCGCCTGGAAGCGGAACTACGCACGCGTAGCCTTCGCCCTCGCCAGAAAGATCTCGTCCAGCGTGGGCGTTTCTTCCTCCACGACTTGAGCCCCTGCTCGCGCCGCCGCCGTGCGCAGTTCCTCGAGACCGCCGTTGCACACCACCGTCCACTCGCGGCCTTCGCCTTGATACGAAAGCATGCCGGGCAAGTCGGGCCGCGTCGCTTGGGAAGTCTCGAATCGCAACACAAGTCGCCGGTGGCTGTGCAGGATTTCGTGCAGTGGAGCGCTCAATGCGACGCGGCCTTTGTGCAGAATCGCCACGCAATCCGCGACCCGTTCGACTTCATCGAGCAAATGGGAGGAGAAGAGCACCGTTCGACCCTCGTCCGCGACTGTGCGAATGATGGCTGAAAGGATGTCGTTGCGAACGACGGGGTCGAGACCTGACGACGGTTCGTCCAGAATCAGCAACTCCGGCCGGTGGGCCAAGGCAATCAGCAGCCCAGCCCGGGCGCGTTGCCCGCGCGAGAGCCGCTTGATCTGTTGCTTGGGGTCCAGCTCGAACTGATCTCGCAGTTGACTGGCGAACGTCTCGTCCCAGCCCGGAAAGAAGGCCTGGTTGTAGCGCATCAGTTGCGCGACGGTCATCCAGTCGGGCAAGTCGCGGTCTTCCGACAAGTAACCGATCCGACCCAGCACGCCGACAGGGTCGACGACAGGATCGAGTTGAAAAACGCGCACCGAGCCGTGCGTGGCCTTGAGCAAACCCAGGAGATGTTTGATCAACGTCGTTTTTCCGGCTCCGTTCTCGCCGACTAGCCCAAAGACGACTCCGCGCTCGATGCGCAGCGTCACATCGTCGAGCGCTTGTTTCTTGCCGAAGCTTCGCGAGAGATGGTCGATTTCGACAATGACGTCTGACATGGCACTACTCCGATTGGATTTTGCGGCTGCGATCTCGCACCATTTTGATCACCGTCGAAACGTCGACGTTCAAGTGGCTGGCTTCGGCCAATAGCACGTCGATGCGTTCTTGCAGGAGCTTTTGCTTGTCCCGCGGGGCCAGCGGCGAACCATTGCCGGCCACGAACGCTCCGGAGCCCTGTCGAGACGAAATCACTCCGGCGGATTCCAGCTCTCGATAGGCACGGGCCACGGTGTTCGGATTCACGACCAGCCGTTCGGCCAGAGCGCGGACCGTCGGCAGTTGTTCGCCGACCGACATGCGCCCCACCGCCACCAGGTACTTGACCTGATTGGCGATCTGCCGATAGATCGGTACTCCATCGCTGTTGGATATGCGAATTTGCATGGCCTGCGCTGACTCTTCCCGAAACCTGATTGAATCAATGTACTAGTATAGTAATACAATTGTGGCATGCGTGTCAAGCGCGAGATTCTGAATTGATGGCCAACGGGCGATCCAGGACGCCCACGCATTCCGACTTTCGTAGGTCTGGCCTCGGCCTGACAGAGTTGGAGAACGGATCGCCATATTCTTGTCAGGCCAAGGCCCGACCTTCTTACGGGCACTTTCTGCTGCCTTGAAAAGAGCCTTGCCCTGTGCCGTGAATCAGGCGATACTGACACGTTTTGGGAAGTATTCCATGAACCCGGTCGTGCTATTGGCCATTTACTGCGGCTTGACCGTGGTCGGGTCGCTCTCGGGCGGCTGGATTCCGCTGTTCTTCCGGCTCACGCATCGCCGCATGCAGATCGCGATCAGCTTCGTTTCCGGCGTGATGTTGGGAATCGGCCTACTGCATCTGTTGCCCCACAGCTTCGCCGAATTGGGGTCGATTGATCGCACCGTGCTCTGGGTCATGGCAGGCTTCCTGTTCATGTTCTTCCTCGAGCGATTCTTTCACTTTCACCATCACGACGTCTCGGATGAATCCCTGCTCTTGGGCGAAGCACCGCACCGCCATGCGCATGCCGCGCACGAGTTGCACGACCACGGGCCGGCCCATGCGAAACCGGCGCCCAGCTTTTCTTGGAGCGGAGCCGCCATCGGGCTCACTCTGCACAGTTTGGTGGATGGCATCGCGATGGCTGCCGCGGTCCAAGCCGAAGCGGGAATGGACGGCGCACGATGGGCCGGGCTCGGCGCGGGATTGGCCATCGCGCTACACAAACCGTTCGACTCGCTGACGATTGGCACACTGATGGCCGCCGCGCATCGTTCGACCCGCACTCGGCACATCCTGAATGCACTCTATTCGCTCGTCACTCCGCTGGGAGTGCTATTGTTTTATCTGGCGGCGGGCGGCGAGGGGCAATCGCCGCAAGGTATCGGCCAGGCCTTGGGGTTTGCCGCCGGGGCATTCATCTGTATTGCCACCAGCGATTTGCTTCCCGAATTGCAGTTCCATCGTCACGATCGCACGAGTCTTTCGCTGGCGCTTTTGGCCGGCATCGCTTTGGCCTGGAGCACCGTGTTTCTGGAGTCGGCCGGCCACGATCATCACCATGGGTCGGCGCCGTCCCACGAAGATCACGAAGAAGGCACGGAACACGACCACGATTCACATTGAATTGCTTCTATGTTTCCAATCCGTGCTCGACGCGGATTCGGCGAACTTCGGCGAGCACGTCGGCAATAATCAGATGGTTGGCAAAGATGTTCGTCCATTCGACGAAGAACGACCAGCCAATCAGCATCAGCCCGGCCAGTGCTCCCAGCAGGTGCGGTGTGACCCAGTTCTCGGTTCCAACTCGGCCAGTGGCCGGATCGGCGGCGCCGCCCAGGGCAATGATGCCCACGACGGTTAGCATGCCCATGACTGCCCAGGGAAATGTGCGGCGTTTGAGCGCCGTGCTACGCTTTAGAAACGAAGGTTCCAAGCGATAGGTTTCGCTGACTTCTTTGCACCAGCGGCTGGTGCCAATAAAATAAGTCACGACAATGCTGTTGACCAGCACCACGGCCAAGGCACTGGCGACCCCTGAAAGCCGGTGGACAGTCGCCCAACGGAGCGCATCGGCGGAATGGTCTTGATGAAGGTCTCCGACGCTCAGACCCAGGATCAACGTGGCGGCCGTCAGGATCAGGGCGAACCACGCGAGTGAAATAAAAATACGTGTCACGATCGAAACACAAGAGGAAAAAGGAACGGGACGGGAAGCCTTTGGGCTCAAGCGGCATGCTTACTTGCCCATTAGACACTCCCCTGCGCCACTTCGTCCAGCGGCCGGTGGTGACTAGAATCGAGATATGCCGAAACCATTTATTGCCTTGACCGCGGGAGACCCCGCCGGTGTTGGCCCAGAAACCATTGTTGGCGCTTGGGCAGATCCGTCCATCCACGATGCCTGTCGCCCTTTGGCGGTTGGCCACCCGGAGATTCTTTGGCGCGCGGTACGATTGCTGAAAAGTCATGCGCGCGTGGTCCAAGTCGAATCTCCGGAAGAAGCGCAGCCCTCGCTTGAAGTGATTCCGTGTCTCAAAGCCGGGCCCGATAGCGCGCTCGATGTGCGACCGGGCACGATTGACGCTCGCGGAGGTCAGGCGGCTTACGACGCGCTTGTAGTTGCCGCGCGGTTGGCGCTCGATGGCCGCGTCAATGGTCTGACCACAGCTCCGTTGCACAAAGCGGCACTATGGCGGGCAGGACACAAATATCCCGGCCACACCGAGCTGCTGGCCGAGCTATGTGGCGTCAACGACTTCGCCATGATGCTCTACCTGGGCCCCTGCAATGAGGTACGCGGGCCGGCGGGTCTGGCGATTGTCCACGTCACGCTGCACATGGCGCTTCGCGATGTGTTCGCCGCCCTGACCGAAGAGGAAGTGTTACGCAAGTCGCGTCTCGTGACGCGCGTGATGGCGGAGCTGAAGGGTTCTCGGCCGCACGTTGGAGTTTGCGCCTTGAACCCGCACGCTGGTGAAGAAGGCCTGTTCGGCAACGAGGAGCGCACGATCATCCGCCCCGCCGTCGAGCGAGGTCTGGCCGAAGGATTGGATCTTGAAGGTCCGTTGCCGGCCGATACGCTGATCGGTCGAGCACGCGACGGAGAATTCGACGCGGTCGTGGCGATGTATCACGACCAGGGGCATATCGCCATCAAGCTTCTGGCGATGCACCGCGCCGTCAACGTGACGTTGGGACTGCCAATCGTGCGCACTAGCGTGGCGCATGGAACGGCGTTCGACCTGGCCTGGCAAGGCCGCGCCGAGACGACCGGGATGGTTGAAGCCATCAAAGTCGCCAGCCGGCTCGCTGGGGCTTCGATGCGTGACGCGCAAGCGGCGCGTGCTTGATGCAAGTTGGTTGACGGCTATCGCCGCGCCGGCAGATTCTGATTTTGATTCGCTCCGGCCGGAGCGACTTCTTGCAAGCCGAGCTTTTCCATGAAGGCTTGCGTGCGATCGACCGGTTCCAACTCGCTTGGCCGAAACACGAACTCCCGCGGATCGATGGCGCCGCCCAACTGGACTTCGTAGAATTCCATAACAACAAGCAGGCGGTCATGCTCGGTAACTTTTCCATCCTTGCTCGCCCTTTCCATTCGCCAGTATTCAAGCCGATAGGGGAAGAAGTCATCGCAGCCGACGTGCAAGACAACTCGGTCGGGCAGGTTCGCCGGCAGCTTCGTCAGATCGACGTCCTGGCCGGCCTCGATAGCCGCCTTTTGATCTGGTAGCAGACCGAGCAGTTTCGGTTTGTCCCAGGTTCCCGAAAGAGTCCACACCGGCAGATCGCCCAAGCGGCTTTCAGCGACGGGGCCAAAGCGAAACGCGGCATCCAAATTGGTAAGCAAAGCCGGCAGTCCTCCCAACCCCAGCCAGGTGGTGGCTGCCGTGTACGTCGGTGACTTGGGACGCGCATTTCGCAACCGAGCCACGTCGATCTTGGACAGCGATTTGAAATCGCTGACGTTTTCGAGGATCCACAGATTTCTGCCGTCACAAACCTGCTGGACGATGCTGGGTTTGGCACCCGCCGTTTCGAGTTCGAGATCGAATCGCAACAGTCGACCTGGTCCCCTGCCCTGCTGTCGATAGATCCCGGCGCCGCGCAGCGAGACCCCATTGAGCTCGACCTTTTGACGCACCTTGGCAGAAATAGAAGGTTGCGCGTCGACCGCTGCTAAAACGCGGCGAAGTAGCGCGTCTCCCGAAATGCTATCACTCGCCCCGGCAGCTCTCGGCCCCGATGAATTGCCCGGCGGCAAAAGCGTTTGCGTTTGAGCAGGCAGACCGGCAGCGGCCAAGACCACGCAGGCAAAGATGGGCAAACTGCGATTCATTTTCTGGTTTTGCCGGATTTGCCAAAGAAACGCATTGTAGGACGCCGACCAACAGTAACACCGCCACATGGATCGCGTGTGGGGGCCGACGCGCTAAAGCGTGAGACTCGGTCGGAATGGTTACCGGGTGAGGAATTGTAAAACGATACGGGCCAAGGGTCTATCTCAGTCCGGGGACGCCCCCTGTGTGTGAGATGGACCGCGAAAACACATTCGAACACAGAGTGATGCACGTGCCGGGTCCAGGGAAGCGCCCTGGAAATAGCCGGAATCGCGCTTTTAGGGGGGAAACATGAAATCTCGCATGGCTTCAATGCTGCTCGGACTAGCCCTGGCAGGCGGCAGCGGATGTACGCTTCATCCGCCGTATGGACCGCTCAACGACAATACTTCGATCGTGCCTCCCATGGGGAAGCTCACGCATCGCAATAATCTGCCGCCGGCCCAGATGTTGATGGAGCCTGGTCCTGGCGTGGGAGGTCCCGGACCGGGCATCATGGCCACGGCGCCAGTGATGTCGCCGTATGTCCACACCTCGCAGGTTGCTTTCGTCAGTCCGGAAGGGATGGCTGTCTCGTGGGACGCCGCCACACCCGGCTCGTTCGATTCCCAACCGTTGATCGTGCCTGGCCGCTACAACTTTCCACAGGGTCTGATCTATAGAGTGAAGCTGACCAATGTTCCGGGCCGGCCGGGGGTCGAGCTTTATCCGACTTTGGAAATTGGCCCGCCGACGCCACGCACCGAAGCTTATCTTGCGCACAACGCGATTCCCGTGCAGTTCACCGAAGAAGACTTCGACCAGGTGCTCTCGGGCAACTTCGTCACCAAAGTCATTTACCTGCCGGATCCGGAATTCCAGGAATTGGCACTGGCCGGTGTGGAGACGCTGGTTAGTACGCGGCTCGATCCAGGGATCGACCCGATTGTCGAAGCCGACCGTCGGGGCGCCATCCTGGCCGTCATTCGCGTCGGTAACAAAGATCTGGAAGGCCCCGGTGGCGAAGCCGAACTTTCTGGCGGAGCTGGTGGCTTTCCCCTGCCCTTCGCATCGGTCGGTGCACCGGGCGGCGGCGGTCCGGCCTGCGGTTGTGGTCCTGGCGGAGCGTGCGTTCCAGGTTTTAATGGAACCCTGCCTGCTGGTTCGCCTCCTCAGTTCGTCGCCGGCGTGACGGCTCCGGAGTATGGCATGCCGATGAGCGGCACGCCGATTGGGCTGCCCGGTCCTCCGCACATTCCCTTGGGTGTGCCAGCCGGATTACAGAAGCACGTAATTGCCAATCACACCAAGTACCACATTCCGCCGCCGGTCAAGCGGTTCAAGATCGACGTCAAGGAAAAGCCGGGCTTCAGCTATCCGAAACCGGTCGATCACGTCGAGATCACCGAGCACAAGCACATGCCGCCGGTTATCTTCCGGCAGCCACACGGCGACAAGCACGAACACTCGTTCGACGTGCCCGACGACGTGGATTGTGAATAGTGGTGAATGCGATTCGATAGGGTTCCGAAGGTTGACGGCGTTAGTCAGGCGATATTCATGACAATGGTCCACAAGCTCCGCCGCCAGGCGACA
>JAYVCO010000501.1:0-21918 GCA_043749935.1 Planctomycetia bacterium | reverse complement strand
GAATAAATGCAGACGAAAACCAACAAGAACCACCCCAGTTCCAGGTACTACCCAAAATCAATTGTGCGCATCTTGACGGACGCTACCGAGGGGGTGATCAGGATCGAGGAGGAGAAGATTCGCTCCCACGTGGGCGAGATGGTGCGGCAGACGGTCGAGCAGACGCTCAACGGTCTGCTGCAAGCGGAGGCCGACGAATTGTGCGGGGCCAAGCGGTACGCACGCTCGCCGGAGCGGCTCGACACGCGTGCCGGTCAGTACGATCGGAAGTTGCACACGCAGGCCGGCGAGGTGACGTTGTCGGTGCCGCGGCTGCGGAACCTGCCGTTCGAGACGGAGATCATCGAGCGTTACCGGCGGCGGGAATCGAGCGTGGAAGAAGCCTTGGTCGAGATGTACCTGGCTGGCGTTTCGGTACGGCGCGTGGAGGATATCACGGAAGCCCTGTGGGGCACACGAGTCAGCCCGAGCACGGTTAGTGAGCTGAACCAGAAGATTTACGTGCAGATCGAAGCCTGGCGGAACCGGCCGATCGACGGCGAGCACGCCTACGTGTACATGGACGGCATCTGGCTCAAACGAAGCTGGGGCGGCGAGGTGAAGAACGTGGCGGTGTTGGTGGCCATCGGCGTGCGGAGCGACGGCTACCGCGAGATCCTGGGTGTGGTCGAGGGGCTGAAGGAAGACACTGAGAGTTGGCGGAACTTCCTGCGGCATTTGAAAGAGCGCGGCATGCAGGGCGTACGGCTGCTCGTCTCGGACAAGTGTCTAGGCCTCGTGGAAGCCGCGGGCGAGTTTTATCCCGAGGCGACCTGGCAACGTTGCATGGTCCACTGGTATCGCAACGTGATGAGCGTGGTGCCCAAGGGCAAGGTGAAAGAAGCAATGGCCATGCTCAAAGCAATCCACGCCCAGGAGGATCGCCAGGCGGCTCGCGACAAAGCCAGCCTGGTGGCTGAGAAGCTCGACGCGATGCGGCTGTCGCAGGCAGCCACGATCGTGCGCGACGGCGTGGACGAGACGTTGTCGTACATGGCCTTCCCGCGTGAACACTGGACTCGCATCCGTACGAACAACGTGCTAGAGCGGATCATGCGCGAGATTCGCCGACGAACGCGTGTGGTGGGCAACTTCCCCGACGGCAAAAGCGCCGTGATGCTGGTGGCCGCCCGGCTACGTCACATTGCCGGCACCCGCTGGGGCAAGCGCGTCTATCTCGACATGGAGCGGCTGCGCGAGGCGACCGCGCCGCCGATCGATTCAACAGCGGCGCGCAACATGGGGGAAAATCAAACGATACTCAATGCGTGAGTGAAACGCTGCGGCCGCGCGAGACCCGGGTGGGGGCTCGCGGGCCGCTGGCCCTACCAGACCAGGAAAATGCCAAAATCAAATGTGCGCATCTTGACGGACGCTACCGTTTTGCGCGTGGCGCTGAATTGGTTCACTGGTGCCGATCGAGATGCGAACGAGACGCCGCCCATTTCTTGCTCGTGAAGATTGTCGTGCAGCGAACGCAGCTCTTCGTACGACCAGGTTTCGATCTTGCCATGCCGGACGACTTGTTGGCCGTGCGTGGGCCCGCGCAGATGCTCGAGCACCTTTTCTCGGGTGGGGCTCCAGTCCTCATCGATCGACCAGTGATTGCCTCGTAGCGGATAGTGGCCCGTCCAGGCCACGCGCGCGGCTTCGGGAATCGACGCTGCCGGGCGTTCGTTCGTGCCTTTGGCCAGAAACCCAAAAGTCCAGACATCCAGCGGCGTGGTGCAACCGGCCTGGTAGGACCGCACGACCTGGCCATGATCGATGCACACCACCGCCGGATACTCATGCGACTCGAGTTCCTGAAATACTTCGGGCAGGCTCTCAGCGTCCACGATTTGCAAATGGTTTTCCGGACCGTCGCCGATTTTCCAGCCGCTCTGGCGGAGCTTTTCGAAATCGCCGCCGGCACTCTGCAAGCGCGCCAGCTCCCGCGCGCACCGCTCGGAGTCTTTGGACGTGATGAATAGCACTCGGGAATCGCGAGGGTGGTCGGCGCCACTGGCCAGACCTGCTCCGAAAATCAACACGAGCACAATGGACGGAATGAAGCGAAGCATCGGCGGTCCCCTCATCGAACAGCGCTAGCGACAAAGCACCGAAGAGCCCGGGCTAGACGCTACGCTGACCTAAAGACTGCAAACCGCCTATGCACGCTAGTGTACGGTCTAACAAATCGGTCGGCAATAATCCGCGTTTCGGGCGAATCTAATCGATTCAGCGGCAGGCGTTTACGTCCAAAAGAAAAACGGCTCCGAGATCGTTGCCGAACCCGGAGCCGCGCGTTTTATCTTCAAATCTCCGTCGAATATTGGCCGTCGACCAACTGGCGGAACTACCACATCGTGGTGTAGTCCGTCTTCTTGGCGGCTGGCGAGGCGGCGCCCAACTTGCGGCGGCGCGAGCGATGGCGACCATCGGCGGGCCCGGCGGCATGGGGTTTACGCAACGTGGCGGTGTCCGAACCTTTGACCCGGGTTGGTTGCCCGGCGCCTGCTCCGGCCGCGACCGCCTCTTTGGCCGAATACTCGGGGTGTTCATCGCAGACGGGCGTCTTCTTGCGCAACAGCTTTTCGATCTCTCGCAAGTGCTCGCGCTCTTCGCGGTCGCAGAACGAAACGGCAATGCCCGCGGCGCCGGCTCGGCCCGTGCGGCCAATCCGGTGGACATAAGTTTCCGGAACGTTGGGCATGTCGTAGTTGATGACGTGCGACACTTCGTCGATATCAAGCCCTCGGGCAGCCACGTCGGTCGCGACCAGGATCGGCGGCTTGCTGGATTTGAAATTCGCCAGCGCTCGCTGCCGGGCAGCCTGGGTCTTGTCGCCGTGAATCGCCTCGGCGCGAATGCCGGACCGCGACAAATGTTTGGCCACCTTGTCGGCGCCATGCTTGGTTCGCGTGAAGACGAGGGCGCGCGTCACTTCATTCGTCTCGATCACGTGTTTCAAGAGCGTCGGCTTGTTGCGCTTTTCGACAAAGTAGACCGACTGATCGACCGTGTCGGCGGCGGCGCTCTTAGCCGCAACCTGCACCCGCACTGGGTCGGTCAAAATCGTGTCGGCCAGTTGGCGAATGTCGGCCGGCATGGTGGCCGAGAAGAGCAGAGTCTGCCGCTTCTTGGCCAGCTTGGCAACAATGCGGCGAATATCGCGAATGAAGCCCATGTCGAACATCCGGTCGGCTTCGTCCACGACCAACACTTCGATGCCCACGAGCGTGACCAGGCCCTGGTCCATCAGGTCCATCAGTCGGCCGGGAGTGGCGACAATAATGTCGACGCCGTCGCGAACGGCTTTGGCTTGCGGATGCTGGCTAACGCCACCATAGATGCAAACTTGCCGCAGGCCGGTGTGCCGGCCATACACCGAGAAACTTTCGGCGATCTGCGTCGCCAGTTCTCGGGTAGGCGAGAGCACCAGCACGCGTGCCTTGCGGCCGCGGGCCCGGGGGGCTCCGGCGTTGTCGCCCAATCGCTGCAGAATCGGCAACGCAAAGGCGGCTGTTTTGCCGGTACCAGTCTGAGCCACGCCCAGCAGGTCGCGACCCTCGAGCACGTGGCCAATCGATTGCTCCTGGATCGGCGTGGGGGTCGTGTAACCTTCGTTCTTGACGGCCTTCAGTAGTGCCGCACTCAATCCCAGATCATCAAACGTCATGATTTCCTTTTTCCTGTCAAAAGACATTCCGCGCCATGGCGAAAAGTGTTCGCCAGCGCTAAAACTATACGGGCTTGCCCCTCGCGGTCTTTTGGGCTCCGACAAGAACCTCGGCTCTTTACGCCGGGTCTGTCGCAGCTAAAACGAGAGCCGCAAAACAAAGGCAAAATGTGTGGCCGCGGCGCGGGCAAGGGGTACTTGGAGTACCGCCAAAGCCGTCTGCGGCATGGTGGAAAAGAAGATCTCGTCTACCACTAAAGTGTGACGAGACCAATCGCACCAACTGGGCCAACACTGCCTTCAAGCCGCATTTCCGCGGGGTTTTGCGAAGGCAAGAACCCAAAAGCAATTAAAACGGCTGCTCCCAAAATCTGTTAGAGCAGCCGCTCTCGCTACATCTTTACACCGCAAGTATACCACGTCCGCCCTACGGGACAATGCCAAACACGGCCCGCGGCCCGCTAAGATGCGATGAAACGCCGGATTATTCGGGACAAACAACCACTTATGACCGAAAGCCCAGCCAAGAAAACCGGTCGAGAAACCCAGCAGCAGGCTCGCGGCCTAAAACCCCAGGTCGGTTGCTCCGGTTAGCTCGGACGTCCGGGTTCGCTTGTTTACGACCGGTGTCATATCGGTTTTGGTCACTACCAGCAGGCCGCCATTGGTCGCATAGAAATCGGCACGAAGGCTGGAGTTCAACATCCAGGTCCAGCGACTCGTCGCGGCGTGATTCGAGGGGCCGAACGCACTAACGAGCTTTCTGAGCACGCCTCCCATGCCGCCCAAGCTCTCAATCCGCGTCTGGTCATAGGTAATCGCCACTTGATAGATCGAACCGTCAAAAAAGTAGAAGCGGGCCAGGTCGGCCTGCGGCAGGTCTTTGACGACGTAACACACCAGCCCAACCTTGTCATCGAGCCCGATCGACTCGCTGGTGGCCGAGGGATATTGTTTTTTCAATTGCGCGGTGTCTTTGGGCAACCGTAGCCCTTCGAAGTTGAACGTGTCGATTGGCACTTGCGGAATATTCAAATAGTCGAGCGGTTCGGCCCAGGCCACCGTTTCGCTCACACCGAAGAGCAGGAGCATGGAAAACAGCGTCAGCAGGCGTCGGGCCGCAACTAGACGAGACTGCTCGGAAAGGGTTCGGTGCATGGCCGGTTCTCTCACATGGACGGTTAACGGGTCGGAAGGATCCTCACAAGCCTAGCTCGTAGATTGCAGGTTTACGCCTATACAAGGCTGCATTTTCCGCGCCATCGGCTCAATGAGAACTTGCAAATGAGAACACGCGGGGGTAGTCACTCTTGCGGGCGATTCACTACGATTGAGCGCGGGACGAGTCGCTCACAAACCAGTGGTATGCACCCAACTTCGGAGATGAACCGTGCGAACCTTTACGGAAAGCGTTTTGACTGACTTTGCCACGCGACTGCTGGCCGCCGGGGGTTTGGGGGCCGACGAAGCGGAGCTAGTCGGAAAGAGCCTGGTCGGGGCCAATCTGCGGGGGCACGACTCGCACGGCGTTATGCGGATCCCCAGCTATCTCGACGCCTGCCGTAAGGGTGAAGTCCGACCGGCGGCGCCCTTGACGGCGCTGCGTGAGTCACCAGGCATGTTCGTCGGCGACGCCCACTGGGGGTTTGGCCAGCCGCAAGCGCAGCGGCTCACGCGCAAACTGATCGAAATGGCCCAAACTGGCGGGATGGCCGTGGGCACGCTCGTCCAATGCAGCCATATCGGTCGCTTGGGCGAATATTGCGAGATGGCCGCCGCGGCCGGACTGGTCTCGATGGTGATGGTCAACACGCACGGCAATGCGCGGCGCGTTGCTCCGCCCGGCGGCACCGCGCCACGACTGGGTACTAACCCACTGGCAATCGGGGCGCCCGCGCCGGGCGGTCCCCTGATCTTGGACTTTGGCACAAGCGCCACGGCCGAGGGCAAGGTGCGCGTCAAGCGGATCGCGGGCGAGCTCTGCCCGGACGGCTGGCTGTTGGACAGCGAAGGCCGGCCGACCAACGATCCCAACACGCTCTACGGCCAGCCGCCTGGCACGATTCTGCCCATGGGGGGCGATCAGGCTTACAAGGGGTTTGGACTCGGCTTGATGGTCGAGATCCTTACCGGCGCGTTGTCCGGCGGCGTGTGCGTTCGCGAAGTGCCGATCACGCAAAACGGCAACTGCGTATTCATGTTGATCCTCGACCCCGGGCACCTCGGCGGCGCGGAACACTTTGCCCAAGAAGTCGCGGGGCTGACCAGTTTTGTGCGAAGCTGCCCAACGATGGACGGCGTTTCGGAGATTCTGCTGCCCGGCGATCCCGAACGCCGCACGATGGCCCAACGCAGCCAGCAAGGCGTCCCGCTCGACGACGGCAACTGGGGCGAGCTCGTGAAACTCGCGGGTCAACTCGGCGTAGCCGTGCCGGGCTAATCCTGGCAACCTCTGTTTTCCTTGCATGGTCCAGCGCGGCTGACGTATCATAAGTCCCGCAGCTTAGCCGGTTTTTGGGACACCCTTATTGTGAGATGCCACTATGCGCCGCACTACAGACTACCGATTTTGGGCCGTGTTGTTGGTTTGCGGAGGGTTACTTTCCGGTGTTCCAATCGCGATGGCCGCCGACCCGCTGCCGATCGTCACTGGTCTGGAACTACAACCGCTCGTGGCCCAGGCCAAACGTGTCGTGCAAGCGCTCGAGCTTGTGGGCTCGCCCTTGGATAAGCAGCAGCAAGACGCCATCGACAAGGCGCTGGCAGGCACCGACGCGGCCGAAGTTGCCAAGCAGGTGCAGGCCATTCTCGATCCACTCTGTTTGGCCGGCGTGAACATCAATCCAGAAAGCCGGGTCAAAGTCGCCCCTGGCACGGCCGCGCCTAAATTGCTGCAGCAAGGGCATCGGATCTTCTTGATCAAAGTTCACAACGAAGGGGGCGTGACCGCGCCGTTGCGGGTCTCAAGCCCCAACGCAGCGCCGTTGGTCAAGCGATCAACCGGCAGCGCCGACCCGAAGATCACGATCAAGCCCAACGAGGTGGGCGACCGGTGGCTCGACGTGGCGATGCTCGACGGCCAGCCACTCAACAAAGCCCTGTCAGGCCTGCCGCTCGAATATCGGATCATCGAGCTCTATAGCCGCGACGTCGGCCGCCGCGAGGCGAAGCTGATGTTCGACGTGGGGCAGGGGACGCAGGACTTGGGCTTCCGCAATGAAATCAACGTGCTCTTCAATTGCGAGCCGGCCGTGGAAGTCACCTTGGAAATTCTCGACGTCGATGGCAAGCCCACCACGGGCCATTTCGTCGTCCGCGATCTCAAGGGCCGGGTGTACCCCTCGATGTCGCGCCGCCTGGCGCCCGATTTTTTCTTCCACGAACAGATTTATCGGCATAGCGGCGAAAGCGTGATGCTGCCGCCCGGCAAATATCACGTCACCTATGGCCGGGGGCCGGAATATCGGGTGCTCACGCAAGACATCAGCGTGCCCGACTCGGTTTCGCACAAGGAAACCTTTCAACTCAAGCGTTGGATCAAGTTGGCCGATCAAGGCTGGTTCTCGGGCGACCACCACATACACGCAGCCGGCTGCGCCCATTATGAATCGCCGGCCGAGGGAGTGCAGCCGGTCGATATGATGCGCCACATCTTGGGCGAGGATCTGAACGTCGGCTGCGTACTCTCTTGGGGACCCTGTTGGTACTTTCAGAAGCAATACTTCGAAGGCAAGGTCCACAAGCTTTCGCAACCGGGCAACCTGATGCGCTATGACGTCGAAGTCTCCGGTTTTCCCAGCCAGCACGCCGGGCATCTGTGCTTGCTGCGGCTCAAGGAAGACGATTACCCGGGCACGACTCGGATCGAAGAATGGCCCACCTGGGACTTGCCGATTTTGCAGTGGGGCAAGTCGCAGGGAGGGGTCGTCGGGTTTTCCCACAGCGGCTGGGGCTTGCAAGTGCCCGCCACGAGCTTGCCGACCTACGACATGCCGAAGTTCGACGGCATTGGGGCCAACGAGTACATCGTCGACGTGGTCCACGGCGCGTGCGATTTTATTTCCGCGGTCGACACGCCCTCGGTCTGGGAGTTGAACATCTGGTATCACACGCTCAATTGCGGATACACCTGCAGGATCAGCGGCGAAACCGATTTTCCCTGCATCTACGGCGACAAAGTGGGTCTGGGCCGCGCTTATGTCAAGCTCGACAAGAACCAGCCGCTGGATTACGACCAGTGGGTCGAGGGTCTGCGCGACGGACGTAGTTACTGCTGCGACGGGCTCAGCCACTTGCTGGATTTCAAGGTCGACGGTTTGGGCGTGGGCGAAAAAGGCGCCGGCGGCAGGCCCAGCGTGTTGGCCGCAAAGAGTGGAATGCCCTTGGAAATTGAGGTGCGGGCTGCGGCCCTATTGGCCGATTCGCCCCGCGAGCAGATTCGCAAGGCGCCGCTCGATCAGAAGCCCTATTGGCACGTCGAACGGGCTCGCGTCGACGCCACGAACCAGGTTCCGGTCGAGTTGATCGTTAACGGTCATGCCGTCGAAAAACAGTTGCTCGTGGCCGACGGCCAGGTGCAGAACCTCAAGTTCAACTACAAGCCCGATCGATCGAGTTGGATGGCGATTCGGATTTTTCCCAGCTCGCATACGAATCCCGTGTTCGTGGAAGTCGACGACAAGCCGATTCGCGCGAGCAAGAAGAGCGCCCAGTGGTGTCTCGACGCGGTCGATGTTTGCTGGAAGCAAAAGGTCAAGCAAACCCGAGCGAGCGAGCAGGCCGCGGCGGCGGAGGCCTATGCCGTGGCACGGCAGGCTTATGCTAAAATACTGGCAGCGTCTGTCGCCGATTAGCAGCGCGTGCAGATGCGACGCGGTCGGTTGGCTGCGGAAGCAAAACCACCAGGGAGGATGCGAATTGTGGTGAGCCGAGGATTCGGGATTGCTGGCGCTGTTGTCAGCTTCGCGCTATTTACAGCGGGTCATACCACCGCGGCCGCGCCCAAGCCGGCTGCCGCCTTTGTTCAAGCGGCAGCTATCGATCCAGCCCTTGAGACCTACGAGGCCAACGAAGCGCGACGGCAGAGCCTAATCGCGCGGCAACTCGATTTGAATTATCGCATGATCCGCTCAGGCGGTTATGGCCCACAGTATCCGGGCGTCTTCGAGCCTTGGCCGCGCGTCGAGGGTGATACCTATGGCTATCGGCTGCCCGCGCCGATCGCGCAGCCTGTCGGTCACGAATTGGCACAAGTCGGACCGAATCGCTGGATTTACCGCCCAGTTTACATGGTTGAGGCTGTGGCGCCATCCGCACCAGTTGTCGCACCAAACGCTCGGCAAGTCGCGCCAGCGGCGCCACTTCTTGGGCCGAATGGGCCACCCCAAGTTCAATTGCCCGCTCCATCGGATTTGAGCGAACCGGAACTGCCGCGTCCAATTGTGGGAAAGCCCGCGGCAAAGAAATCGGGACCGCGCGAGTTTTAGGGCGCTGCTTCCGCCGGCGCGTCGTCTTGGGTCTTTTTAGGCTCAGCGGGCGACGCTTTTTCGCCATCGTCGGATTCGGGTTTGGCCTCGGGCGCGGCTTTCGCCGCGTCTTCGGGCGATGCCGGTTCGGGAACAAACCGGTAGCCCGAGTAGATCGGCAAGTGCCGATAGTAAACTTCCAACATGTAAATCGACAGACAGGTAACGTACAGTCGGCCTCCCGAGGTTCCCCATTTGTCTCCCTCGGGACTCCAGCTTCCGACCTCGGGGCCGTTGTGTGCCTGTCGAGCTGGAAGTTTTTCACGCATGACCTTGTTCCAGTCGTCCCAGATTTTGCCTTCCATGTGGTGGGCGGCCTGAGTGGCGTAGTACCAGTAATAGACGTCCTGGTTCAGTGAGCCGTCGAAGGCGATCGGAGAATCGTTCAGCGCGCCAACTCCATCGACCAGCCGCGGATCGTTCTGTTTCCAGCCAAGAAACTGCCGGCAAAGCAGCCCTTCGGCAGTCATGGCTTTTGATGTACCAGAGGCTTGCCAGTAGCCATAGCGTCGACCGCCATCGATCGACGCGCTGTCCAAATAAGTGGAAATCCGATTGAGTGTTTCCTGCGACACCTTCAGCTTGGCCATCCGCGCGCTTTGTAACGCCATGACGAACCACCCGGTAACTGATGTGTCGGAATCTTCGCCCGCCGTATACCGCCAACCGCCGTGTGTTTTGTCTTGCGACGCCGCGCAATAGGCGACGGCGCGTTCAGCCGGAGAACGAAAAGTCGAATCCTGCGTCATACCGTAGAGCTCGCAGATCGCGATCGTGCATTGGGCATGAGTATAGAGCAATTGCTGATTCGCCTCGGCCATGGTTCCTTTGAATTGGCCGTCTTTGCCTTGCATCTTCAGAAGCGCCGCCCAACCCTTGGCGACGTTCTTGGCATACTTGCCCTCGCGATGGGTATCGCCATGACCCTGAAAAGCCAATAACGCCATGGCGGTGGCGGCAGCGTTGTTTTCGCCTTGTACGCCATTCGTGTAAGGTCCGGTCAGACTCCATGTGCCGTCGGGCTTTTGCTGTTTGGCAAGCCATTCCAGCCCGCGCTCGACGGCGTCTTCGGTGCCGCGAGTGCCGCCATACTTGCCCAAAAGCACGTTCTTGCTCCCAGCTCGGCGGCCGCTGAGCGCCAGGCCAATGTTCGGCGCCGAAATGTTGCTCGAAGCGGGCGAAAGCCCGGGCAGGGTGCCGATATTGGTCAGATTGATCGTGCCCAAGTTTGGCGGCGCGGCCAGAGGATCGTCGACTGGAGGCAAATCCCTAGGCGTGATGAACTGCTCCTTCGCCAAGGTATCGATGTTTGTGGCGTCGCCGACAAGCACCGAAGGGTCGTCGAGCTGAGTGCCGACCTGGTCCGTATAGCCGACTTCGACCTCGAGCTTGGCCGGCTTCAATTGAGCACCGACCGCCAAGAGACCCAGAATCACCAGCAGGAACATGTGAAACACCGTGCTCACCAGCCAGGCCGGAGCATTCTTGAGCGCTTGCTGGAGAGGATCTTTCTCTTCTTCTTCCTCGTCATCATAAGCCTCGGGCAACTCCCGGGCAGACTTTGGGCTGAGAGGAATCGGGCGGTTTGCCGGGGCCGCGGAGGGAGCTGGCCCAGGCTTGCCGCTGGCAGAACCCGCGGGAATGGGCCGCTTGCTTGTCGCGCCAGTTGCCGAAGGGAACAGATCGTCGGCAGGGCTATTAGGATTGGGCGCAGCCATCAACGCTCTCCCGACTAACCTGCCGGATGATGAATTGAGGGATCCGGGGCAGTGCCACAAACATTTTGCCCGTAGCCATTTTGCCTGTACCGCCGCGATCTGGTCCGCACGAAATCCTGCGAGATTCGTGCTCCCGGACCAAGGGCGACGGGCACGAACTCGTAGGAACGCGCACTAAGAGATCCTGAATTTGGCAGCAACAAGAATACTCGGTTCCGCGAGAGCCCCTAATATCGAGTCTAACAGTGCTTGTCGGATGCGCCAAGCAAGGAAGGTCTGTTCGCAGCACTACTTATGTCGAGCAAAGGAGTCCGCTGTTGAAGGAAGTTCAAGGAAACGGTGTGATGGTAACGATTGTGCCACGCAATGTGGCCTCCGATTCGACTCGGCAGGCAAAATACGCGAGCCGCGGCAATTTCAGGGCACTCGACGCTGCGCCGCCTGGCCGATACAATGCGGATGTCGCAATCGCTCGTGTGCTCCCATGACACTGAAATGAGCGGTACGACCAACATATCGCGGGGTGGAGCAGCCCGGTAGCTCGCGAGGCTCATAACCTCGAGGTCACAGGTTCGAATCCTGTCCCCGCCACTTTTCGATGAAGACCTCCGAGTCGTTAAACTCGGAGGTCTTTTTTCTAGAACGGCTGCCACGAGAGGTCTATCGCGCCCTTCCTTACCCGCCCCTGGGGAAGCTGGATAACCAGCCGCCTCGTTGAATCGACCATGAAACATGACCCTATCAGCGAGCGCACCTTAATGTTCGCTTAAGGTATCTCTCCGCCGTTTTGGTATAGTTAGGACGGATTGCGGGTGCCATTTTCCTGCCTATAGCCGGAGGACTTCGACTTGAATACCAATCGTTCTCTCACCACACGACGCGGATTTTTGGGCGGAATCGCGGTGGGCGCCGCGGCCTTCAGCACTGCCGGCGCTTTTGCCGAGGAACTGGTGCGGACGCCGCTGCAAACCGAGGGGCCGTTTTATCCCAACAAGCTGCCGCTCGACACCGACAACGATCTGCTGATCATCAACGATACGATCAATTCGGCGGTCGGCGAGATCACGCACCTGACCGGGCGGATTCTCGACTCACGCGGCGAACCGCTCCGCAATGCGCTCGTCGAGATTTGGCAAGCCGACGCAAACGGCGCGTATCTGCACACGGGCACCACCAACGCCGACAAGCGCGATACGAACTTCCAGGGGTTCGGCCGGTTCCTCACCGGATCGACCGGCGAATATTACTTCCGCACGATCAAGCCCGTGCCTTATCCGGGCCGGACTCCGCACATTCACTTCGCGGTCAAGTTCAAGGGACAGGACCAGTTCACCACGCAGTGCTATATCAAGGGCCACCCAGGCAACGATCGCGATTTCGTGCTCAAGGCCGTTCGCGATGCCAAGGCCCGCGAGTCGCTGCTAGTCGATTTTGCTCCCGTGAAAGCGTCGAAGATCGGCGAATTGGCCGCGAAGTTCGACATCGTGCTCGGGTACACGCCGGCTTCGTGAGACTGCCTCGCCGGAAAGTACGTGATTTGATATCCTGAAACTAGGGCCGAGCAGTGAATGCTGCTCGGTTCGTCCGTTTCGTTTGTTGCTGATTCGTTCCCGCCCCGGAGCTTTTCCCCTTGGACTTGCCGCGCAATCCGACTCGCAGCGTTCGCATCGGTTCCATCTCGTTGGGCGCGGGCCAGCCAATTGCCGTGCAGAGCATGACCGCCACGCACACGCAGAACGTGGCAGCGACGGTGGCCCAGGTGAACGACCTCAAAGCGGCCGGCGCTGACGTCGTGCGAATCGCGGTCGACAACCAGAAAGACGCCGAGGCCTTGTCCGAAATTCGTGCCCGGACTGAGGCGAACTTGTCGGTCGATTTGCAAGAGAACTATCGGCTGGCGAAAGCCGTTGCGCCACACGTCGATAAGATCCGCTACAACCCTGGGCATTTGTATCACCACGAGCGGGAAAAACCTTGGCAAGACAAGGTCAAGTTCCTGGTCGACGTCGCCGGCGAACAGGATTGCGCCATCCGGATCGGCGTGAATTGCGGCTCGGTCGATCCGGCCAAGGCCGAGCAGTATGGCCACGACGATTCGATATCGCCGATGCTCGAAAGCGCCTGGGAGCATTGCGACTTGCTCGATTCGCTTTCCTTTACGCGTTACTGCGTGTCGCTGAAAGACTCGGATCCGGCCAAAGTGATCGAAGTCAATCGGCGCTTTGCCGAGCGGCGGCCGGACGTGCCGCTGCACTTGGGTGTGACTGAGGCGGGCCTGCCGCCCGAGGCAATCATCAAGACCAGGATCGCGTTCGAGCAATTGATCAGCCGAGGCATCGGCGACACGATTCGCGTTTCGCTCACCGTGCCCAATGCTCGCAAGGGCGAGGAAATTGCCGCGGGCCGGCAAATTCTGGCCGACATTGCCGCCGGCCGCGTACGCAGCGTGGTCGACTACGGGCTGAGCACGATGAACATCATCAGTTGCCCCAGTTGCTCGCGCGTCGAGAACGAGGCTTTCATCGAATTGGCTCAAGACGTTAAGGAAATGACGCGCTACGCCGCGGACCATGCTATCACGATTGCTGTCATGGGATGCCGCGTCAACGGCCCCGGCGAGACCGACGATGCCGATCTGGGCTTGTGGTGTGGGCCGAATTTCGTCAACCTGAAGCGAGGTAGCCAGGAGTTGGGGGCCTATCCCTATAGCGCCATTTTGCCCCGCTTGAAGCAAGAGCTCGACCAACTGATCGCTTCGCGAACTGCGGGCTAGCGGCAGTACGTGTCGCATGGTTGCGTTGAGTCGATTGGCCGCCGTTGTTGATTTGCCGCCACTGAAGTGAGAAGGTCACGGATGATCGCTCGCGGTTGGATTCTGATAGTCCTGGGTCTCGGCTCATTGAGCGCTTCGGGCTGCGCCAGTTGGCATGCCGCGCCGGCGCTGCCTTCGCGCAGCAGCGTCGTGCTGGACCAGTTGGTCATCTTCAGCGATACGCCGCTGCCGCAACACCATCGGCTGTTGGAAGACCTGAAACTGCAACGTTCGCAATTGAGCACGAAACTGGCGCTCAAGATTTCCGACGAACCGATTCACGTCTATTTGTTTCCCACCGCGGAAAAGCTCGAATCCTACATGCGCGTGCACTATCCGGCACTGCCGAAGCGGCGGGCCTTTTTCGTGGAGAGCGATACCCGACTGTCGGTCTACGCCTATTGGGGCGATCGAGTGGCCGAGGATTTGCGGCACGAAGTGGCCCATGGATACCTGCACGCCGTCGTGCCCCATTTACCGCTATGGCTCGATGAAGGGCTGGCGGAATACTTCGAAGTGCCACGTGGCCAGGACGGCATGAATCGTCCGCACGTCGCGCAACTCATGAGCCAGTTGTCGCGCGACTGGCGGCCGAATCTGAAACGACTCGAAGCATTGCAAACCACCGACGACTTGGCGCAGGAAGAATACGCCGAGAGTTGGGCCTGGGTCTACTTTCTCTTGGAAAGCTCGCCCCAGCGACGGGAAGTCTTGCGAAGCTATCTTCAGGCACTGGGCAAATCCTCAGCCGTGGAAACCATTTCCGAGCATCTGCTCCGCTTCGAGCCCGATTATGAGCAGAAATTCGTCGAGTACTTGAAGACGCTCGATCAAACTTTGCGATAGAGCATCGACTGATCGATCTGCTCGAAACCCAGATTGCGAAAAAGTCGTAGTGCGGGCTCGTTATCCTGCGCCACTTGAACTTCGGCCAGTGCCACGCCTTGAGCATTCAATTGGCGAAAGGCCTCGCCCAGCAGGAACGTGGCCAGCCCTTGCCGTAGCTTTTGCGAAGTTACTTCGAGGCCGACGATTCCCACGGCGTGCACTCCCCAGGCGCCGAGGTAGGTCTCCATGGCCCAAAAATTGACCGAGGCGGTTGGCCCGCCGCGATCGCGTGGTTGCAAGTAGCACTGCGTGCGATCGAACGGCTCGAAGAGCACCGCCTCCCACCAGGTCGTGGTGCGCGGATCGATGATCGTCTCGAACGTGGTCTGACGCCTGATCTGCATCTGTTGTCGATCCACCTGCGGGCGGAAGCCGGCCAATTCCCGCCGCAAAACGAGCGATCGTTTGGCCTCCGCATAGCCATGCTCGCGAAAGATCGACTGTAGCCGCGGATCGGAATCCAACACGCCCGAGTATTCGCTGCCGCCGTAGAGTCCTGTGTAAAACGGGGCGAGCGGAAAATTGCCGCCGCCGTACAGCACTTTGGCTCCCCGTCCGGCCAAATAGGCTTCGCAGCGGGCCAGAAGTTCGCGAGCCACCGACGGGTCCACTTCCGGCCGCAACATGACCAGGCTCGTCACGCCGTTTTCGGTCGAGAGCGTGTTTTGGTCCTTGCTCGGGCCAAATCCGGCGTGCGCGAAACCTTGTACTTGCCCATCTTCGACGGCCACGATCAGACCGTACCGATCGAACGTGGGTTTGGAAAACACGAACCGTTCGAGCGCGGCGACCGACATCGGTTGCACCAGCGAGCGCATGGCCGGCTGGTGACGCCAGATTTCAGCCAGCAGCGGCGGGTCGGTATTGCGAAACGGTCGATATTCGAACAAAGGCGGGCCCACCCGAAGCGGTTCGGCAACGTGACTGTCGAAAGCGAGTGTCGAAAGCGATTCACCCCAAGTCTACCAAGATCCACTCACCTTCGACACGCACGGCAAAGCGCGGCTGCACGATCTGTGTCGACAGTTGATGCTGGCCCGAGCGCACGTCGAACTGCCAGCCGTGCCAGGGACAAGTCACGATGCAGCCGTTGAGCTCTCCCTGGCCCAAAGGCCCCCCTTGGTGAGGGCAAACTCCGTCCAAGGCGTACAGAGTCCCCTCGACATTAAACAGCGCGACAATCCGATCGCCCGCCACCAGCTCGAGCGCAGCTCCGGGCGGGCAATCGGCGACTGGGGAAAGGCGGGTCCAATGGGCCATAGGACGATTGCACGAGTCGTGGACAGGCTACGCTAATTTGTCGGATACCTTTGGGTGCCACTGGCGTGTCGCCAGTGCAAGAAACGGAGCACTGGCAAGATGCCAATGGCACCTCAGTAGATGACAATTAACAATAGTTGGTCTAGTAGGGCGTGGTAACTAGTTTTGTCAGGATGCTTAGGCCGCGGCCTGACTGGGAACCGGCGTGGCTTTTTTCGGGCGAGTGTCTTTCCAGCGCCGGTGAAGCCACCAATATTGCTCGGGCGCTTCTCGAATCGTACGCTCTAATTCCCGCGTGTACCACTGCGTAATCGCCGGCACGGTGCGCATCTCGGCCGGCATGGTGAGCGGATCCAACATGCCACCCGACCCAAACACCTGGTGCAATGGCTTGCCGGTGCGTCGCGTATAGCAAAAGATCGTGGGGGCATTGGCAGAGAGCGTGAACAGCGCGATCGCCTTGTGACTCGACGCGGGCCGGCCAAAAAAGTCGACCCAACAGCCCTTGGGACCGGCGTATTGATCGCCCAGTAGCGCCAGGATTCCGCCCCGATTCAAAATATCCTCGACCTGTTTCGAGCTGCCCATTTTCGGCACCATGTATTGGCCCGTCAGGCCGCGAAACTCGTTCAAGAACCGATCCAAGTAAGGGTTATCCAGCGGCCGGGCGATCGTGAACGAGGGAAATCCAAGAACCCCCAGGCCGTAGCCCGAGACCTCGAAGTTTCCGTAGTGGCCACAGATCAGCACGGTCGGCCGATCGTCGAAGAACGCACGCATCATCTGGTCGACGTTGTGCAGGCTAATGTAATCGCGCCAATTCGTGTGATGGATCTTGCGCGGCGCGTGGACGACCTCGACGATCATCAAGAACAGGTGTTCCCACATCCGCCAGGTCAGCGAGCGTCGCTCGGCGGCCGACATTTCCGGAAAAGCATGCTGCAAGTTGTCTTCGATCACGTCGCTGCGAATCCGCAGAACGTCGCAAGCCAGCGTCGCCAACCAGCGAGCCAACACCACGCAAGTCTCCATCCGCATGGCTTGGACGACGCAAACGAAAATGCGCACAGCCAGATAGACAAGGTAGTCGACGAGGTTTCGCAATCGATGTCGTTGCACGGGGCTGTTTCCGCAAAGTTGCTAGCACAAAACGGGCGAGCGACATTGTGCCACGGACGGCAGAAGTGGAAAAGAGCGATCGGCGGGAAACCTTGACGATACCCGGCATAAGCCTTAGGTTGGCCGCGAACGGATGAAAGCAAGTGCGAGAGAATGCTTTCATGGCGAATATGAGATTTGCATTCAGTCGCCCTCATCGCGGATTTTCCGCGAATATGCGAAGGCGTACAGGTCTCCTTGTCCCGATCGTGTTGCTTGTCGTGCTCTTTACCGCGCGAACAACGCGACCTCCGCAAGTAAATGTCGCTCGATTGGTTCCAATTTCCGTGGACGCTGAATCCGAGCTGCCAATTCACCGGCGCTCGGACTATGTGATCGGGCCGCCCGATCTTTTGACGATAGAAGTGAGAGCGGACGGAATCGATGGTGAGTTGCTCTCAGGCATTTATGACCGCTGTTTAGTTAGTCCCGACGGTACCGTGGACCTTGGCGACAAGCTCGGAAAATTTTACGCCGCAGGCTTGACGACTACCAAAGTGAAATCTCGCATCGAAGCCGGCTTGCAATCAGGATTTCCCAATACTGCCGACATCCAATGCCACGTGGCGGTGTACCGTGGGAACAGCAAGGTGTACTACGTCATCGCCGAAAATAGGCTTGGTGGAGATCAAGTGTATCGCCTGCCAATTTCAGTCCACGATACGGTTCGGCGGACGCTGACCGAAATGACGAGCTTGTCCAATCTTGGCAGCAAAAATCTTTGGATTGCCCGGCCAGCGCCAGGAGGCGTGGGCACCGACCAAATCCTGCGGATTGATTGGCGCTCGGTTGCCACCGATCCGAGCTCGCCAACGAACTATGCCGTTCTGCCCGGGGATCGGATCTTCATCCATGAGCCTCCGGGGATTTGGGATTTGCTCAATGCGGTCATTGCTGGTTTTTCCAACCCAGACGCACCACCGCTTTGATGAGGCTCGACAAGCTCACGCATTCTAGCGCGGCCACGTCACGCCTTCTTTTTCTTCCGTGCCGCCAACACCGGGTCGCCACTTAGCGGCAGCTTGATCCCTTTGCCGGTTTCGGCGGCTTTGTAGATTGCCAGGATGATCTCGACCGAGCGGCGGCCTTCGGGACCGTTGATCGCAGGTTCGCGGTTTTCGCGAATCGCCGAGAGCACGTCGCGAAATTGCTCGGTGTGCCCGTGATGGCCGATGGCCGTGGGATCGCTGGCGCCGCCGGCCGTGCTGATGCGGCCGGCCATCCGGGCTTGAACCGCGGCGTCGCCCCGGCCCTTCTTGGCGAAGTCCCAAGCCACGACGTCTTCTTCTTCCATCGCGGCGCTCCCTTCGGAGCCGTGAATTTCGATCCGTTTGAGGTAGCCGGGATAGGCCGCGGTGCTGGCCTCGATCACGCCCAACGCTCCGTTGGCAAATTTGAGCGTGGCCACGGCCGTGTCTTCGACGGCAATCCGCTCGTGAGCCAGCAGGCCCGTTTGCGCCGTGATCTCGACCACCGGTCCCATCAGCCAGGTGAGAATGTCGACGCTATGAATGGCCTGGTTCATCAGCGCTCCGCCGCCGTCGAGCTCCCACGTGCCACGCCATGCGCCGCTATCGTAATAGGCCTGCGTGCGAAACCATTTCACGTATGACTCGCCCAGCGTGAGCCGGCCAAAGCGGCCTTGATCGACGGCTCGCTTCAACTCGACGCTCGACTGGTGAAAGCGAGAGGGGAAAATAGCCGACAGTTTCACTTTGTTTTTTTCGCACTCGCGGATGATCGAATCGCAACGCTTGAGCGTGATCTCAAGCGGCTTTTCGACGATCACGTGCTTGCCCGCTCGGGCCGCGGCCACAGCCGGTTCCATGTGAGCCCCGCTCGGCGTGCCGATCGTCACCACGTCGACCGCCGGATCGGCCAGCATTTCCTTGAGGCTATGGTACGCCCGGCAGTTTTGAGCCGCGGCAAACCGATCGGCAGATGCCGGCATCGCATCGAAGCACGCCACGACTTTGGCGCCGCGAATGTCATTGATCGCTCGGGCATGAAAGTTGGCGATCATGCCACAGCCGATAATTCCGAAACCGAAAGCACGCGATTTTGCCACCGTTTGCGTCTCCAAAGTTGTCGAACATTGCCGACTCGAACCGGCTTCATCATTCGGACTGAGCCGGCCGAGGAAGTGAGGATTTTAAGTAGGGTCGAACGGGAAAACCAGGGCTCGGATCGGCAAATCAGAGCGCGGAGTGCTATTCGCCACTAAAGAACAGCACCCACAGCTCGAGCATGGCCAGTCCATTGACACATATATGCACCAGTAGCGACGCGTAAATTCGATGGGTTTGCCGGTAGGCGTAACCTAGGAACAGTGAGAGAACAAACAGCGCGACCGGATCGGGCCCATGTCCCATGTGCAGCAACCCGAAAATCGTGGAAACGACGATGATCGGGCCGAACCCAGGCACGTCACTCTCGATCCCTCGGCTCTTGCGCCAGACGATTTCCTGTTTCTCCAGCCAGCCCTGCAGGACGACGCGAAACAAGAATTCTTCAATCAGCGGTGCGATCACCACCGCGCTCAAAGTCGCCAGCAAGAGCACGCCAATACCACCTTGGTCCTTGGCGAGTTTCGCCAGCGGATGCTCCGAGGGGAAATCGAGCACGTAGGTCAACAGCGATTGTATCCCGTAAACAGGCACGACAGCGGCCAGAAACGTCTTTGCCCCGAGACGCAAATCGCTCGGTAGCTTTTCGAGGGCCAAGCCCAGGTCGTCCAAATAGGCGCTCGCGCGATAGCTTAAGTAAGGAACTGCAAACGCGAGCCAGATGAGATGGGCCGCGCTCAGTCTGGCCAAAGTCGAAATCGACAGCGTGCCAACCTCAAGCTCGCCGTCGCGCATCGCGACTTGCAAACTGGCTCCTTCGAGCACGATGTACAAGAACAGCAAAGCCAGCACATCCCAGCCGTGCCAAGGCACGGGCGGCCGCGGCTCGAGTTCGACCAGAGATTCCCCGCGCATCGCCTTGCGAATGACGGCCGACCAAATGACCAGGCTGCCAAGCCCTAGCAGCAGAAGAAAAGTCGAGAGTAGGTCAGACGCGGTGAGTTGCATGGTGGGAGACGGCGGGAGGGAACCAATCAGGAATCGGCAGGACGCGCCAAACGCTTAGCGTTTGAACAGCAAGATGGCTCGATGCACGTAAGCGGCGCCGGAGTAGATCGTGAGCGCCACGGCCGACCAGACGGCAATCATAACGGCCCAGTCGAGCGACTCGGGCCGCGGACTGCCGATGTGCGCACTGTCGTAGTAGAGTGCAAATAGGCAGATGATCGCCGCCAGACATTGCACGGCCATCTTCAGCTTGCCCGACATACTGGCCGAAAAATTGGCCCCCTCGCCCTCGAGGTAGCTTCGTAGCGCCGTGACGAGTAGTTCGCGCCCCACGATCACCGCCGCCATCCAGGCCAGTACGCCCGAGTTGGGCACGGCGACCAGAAAGATGAACGTTCCGCAAACGATGATCTTGTCGACGAACGGATCGAGAATGCGCCCCAGGTTGGTCACCTGGCCATATTTGCGGGCCCAGTAACCGTCGAGCCAATCGGTACCCGCGGCCAAGGCGAAGACGACCGTGCTGGACAAATAATATTCGAATTCGATCAACGCAAACAGCACCATCGAGAGCAACAGGCGCAGCACCGTGAGTTGATTCGGTACGTTGAAAATCTGCTGCTGGCGAACCGGCTTGTCGATGATGGCAGACACGATTTATCAAGTGTCCTTTTAGCGGGCCTTGCCGACGGCGACACCGACTAGATCATAATCGCTCGTGGCCACAATTTCACAGCTCACTAATTTCCCGGCTCGAAGGTGGGGGCCGGTAACGTAAACCACGCCGTCCACGTCGGGCGCGTCGGCATAGCTGCGGCCGATCCAGGCATTTTTCTCGCCCGGCACTTCGCGATCGAGCAAAACGTCGAACCGCCGGCCAATTTGAGCCTTGTTCCAAGCAAACGCAATCTCCTGCTGCACCGCCATCAACCGCTCGCGGCGGGCCTCTTTGACATCTTCCGGCAAGTGATCGGGCAACCGGGCCGCCGGCGTGTCGGGCTCGAACGAATAGCTGAACACGCCCAACCGCTCGAACTTCTGCACTTTCACGAATTCGACGAGCTCCTCGAACTGCTCGTCTGTTTCGCCCGGAAAGCCAGTGATGAACGTCGTGCGCATCACGAGGCCCTCGATTTGCTGGCGCAGCTTGGCCAGCAACTCCTCCGTCGCGTCGCGAGCCACACGGCGTTGCATGCGTTTGAGCATCGTGTCGTTGATGTGTTGCAATGGCAGATCGAGATAGGGGATGATCTTTTTGCTATTAGCAATCGTGGCGACGACTTCGTCGCTGAAGTACATCGGATACAAGTACATCAGCCGGATCCATTGGATCCCGGGAACTTTTTCCAACTCACGCAGCAGCTCGGGCAGCCGAGGCTCGCCGTACAGGTCCATGCCATAGTACGTCGTGTCCTGGGCGACGATGACCAGCTCGCGCACGCCGTCGGCCGCCAGCTCCTGAGCCTCGGTGATCACATCTTCGATGGCCTTGGTCGCGTGCTTGCCGCGCATTTTCGGGATCGCGCAAAAAGTACACAGCCGGTCGCAGCCTTCGGAAATCTTGAGAAAGGCAAAATGCCGGGGCGTGATCCGCAGCCGGCTGCGATCGTCGAGTGGCTTGGTGGGAGCCGGATTGAAGACGGTCCGCTGCTCGTCCAGCCCGCCGATCAGCCGGTCGGCCACTTTGGTCACCATTTCGCGCCCAAACACGCCCACCAGATGATCGATTTCCGGCAACGTTTCTAGAAGCTTCTCTTTTTCGCGCTCGGCAAGACAGCCCGAG
>JAYVCO010000500.1:0-10226 GCA_043749935.1 Planctomycetia bacterium | reverse complement strand
GCTCAACCGTCGGAGCGTCTCGGCGGATTCAAGTTTAACTGAACGAGTTGCCTGCGGTCAAAACAGTCCCAAAAGTCCACGTCAGTTCGAGAAACGGCTTGTCCCGAGACGCTGCCGGTAGGAAACTGGCCTTTAACCGCTACCTCTTTGCCCAAGACTACTCGATGTCCAAATTCATTCACCAGCGCCACAAACCGCTCTGCGAGTTGGAGCGACCGCGCGAGCTGGTCGTGGCGTGTGCACCGCTGCGCAGTAACATCAATCTTTCGCGTATCGTGCGCGTGGCCAGTTGTTGCGGCGTTTCCAAGGTCATCGCTTGCGGCACGGCGAAAGTCATCGGCAAGATCGCACGGGACGGGGCCGACACCTTTGAAATCGAAGTCCACCGCACGCTCCCGCCGGTCCTCAAAGAGCTAAAGCAACAAGGCTATTGCCTGGTGGGCTTGGAACAGACGACCAACTCCGAAAACCTGCACACGTTCCATTTCGAGCGGAAAACCGTCCTTGTGGCAGGCAACGAGCGATCAGGCCTGACCGACGAGGAATTGGCCCTGTTGGACCACGTGGTCGAAATACCCGTCTATGGGCTGCCCCACAGCTACAACGTCGCCACGGCCACGACGATGGCCCTATACGAGTATTGCAGGCAATTTGCCCAGGGATGATTTACTGGCAAGCTGATTCGGCGAGAGCGGGTCTCGGCGGCCATGGAACGCCCGAAAAATCAGGCCTCGCGATGCTTTTCTTGTTCGTTAAGTACCGGATTGCCAAACCCGGGCTGATTTCGCTAGAATGCGGGTTTGTCCAAGGGCGGATATGCGCCTAGCTTGCGCTAGATGCGCTTGTTAAGTCGTTGCTGTTGGCGACCTTCTGTTCGCAATACGGCACGTCCAGCACGCCACCATTTTTGTCGATTACGCAGTTGCCATGTTCGAATCACTCCAAGAAGGCCTGGGTTCCGCGCTCAAAGTTCTGAGCGGCAAAGGGAAGCTGACCGAATCGAATATGCGCGAGGGCTTTGCCCTGGTGCAAAAGGCACTGCTCGAAGCCGACGTCAGCTACACGGTCGTCAAAGACTTTATTGGCCGCGTCACAGAGAAGGCCTCCGGCGAAAAAGTCCTCTCCGCGCTCAATCCCAGCCAACAACTGATCGGGATCGTACACCAGGAGCTCATCGACCTGATGGGTCCGGTCGACCACTCCTTGCACTTGCAGCCGGGCGTGACGGTTTTGATGCTCTGCGGTCTGCAAGGTTCGGGCAAGACCACGACCTGCGGCAAGCTGGGGCGCTTGATCAACGAGCGCGGCCGCAAACCGCTGCTAGTGGCCGCCGACTTGCAACGCCCCGCCGCCATCGAACAGTTGCACGTCATCGGTCAGCAGCTTGGCTTGCCGGTCTATTCCGAGCCGGGTGCTAAAGACCCGGTCGCAGTCTGCCAAAACGCGGTCAAGCATGCCAAGCAGGTCGGCGCCGACGTGGTGTTGCTCGATACGGCTGGCCGCCTGCACATCGATGACGAGTTGATGGAACAACTGCGGCAAATCGACCGCAAGGTCGAACCGCAGCAAGTCTATCTGGTCGTCGACGGCATGACCGGCCAGGACGCGGTCAACAGCGCCAAGGCGTTTAACGAGGCGCTCGAGCTCGACGGCGTCATCTTGACCAAGCTCGACGGCGACGCCCGCGGTGGTGCCGTACTCTCGGTCAAGGAAGTCACAGGCGTGCCGGTCAAGTTCATCGGCACCGGCGAACATCTCGATGCCCTGCAGGAATTCCATCCCGACCGCATGGCCCAGCGAATCCTGGGCATGGGCGATATTCTCACGTTGGTCGAACAGGCCCACGCGAAGTTCGACCAGGACGAGATGGCTAGGCAGGAAGAGCGGATGCGCAAGGGCGAGTTCACGCTCGAGGACTTCCGCAACATGCTGGGCCAGACCAAGAAACTCGGCCCAATGAACAAGATTCTGGGCATGATCCCCGGAATGGGGAACATCTCGGACATGTTGGGCCAGGTCGATGCCGACGCCGACATGAAACGGCTGGGTGGAATCGTCGACTCGATGACACCCGCCGAGCGTCGCAACCCGTCGAAGTACGTCGATCAGAGTCGCCGCCGCCGGATCGCTGCCGGAGCGGGCGTCGAGCCGCACGAAGTCAACGAATTGGTCAAGCAGTTCGACGGCATGGCTTCGATCATGAAGGAAATGGCCGGCATGGGCCCTCGCGACAAGATGCGAAAAATGCAAGAGTTGCAGCAAGGGCTGACCAACCCCCAAGCGCAGTTGCAGCGAGCCAAGGTTGGCACCGGCAAGCGGCTCAGTTCCGACGAGCGTGCCAAACTGCGAAAGCAACGCGAAAAAGAACTTCGCCGTCGTAAACGAGAAGGCAGAAATAGCAATTGATTCCAATGTCGCCGAAACAGCGGCAGGTCCATTCAATAAAAAACCGTATCGTCCTCAATTTTTAGCTCAACCAGGAGAATCGTGTGGCAGTAAGAATTCGCATGAAGAAGATGGGCCGGAAGCACCGCCCGTTCTTTCGCATTTGTGCCGTGGACTCCCGCAATCCGCGGGACGGCCGGGTGCTCGAAGAATTGGGCACTTACGACCCGATGGTCAACGAGACCGACGCTCGCGCACTTTTGAAGCCCGAGCGAATCAATTATTGGCTCGGCGTCGGCGCGCAGCCATCGGATAAGGTTCGCACGTTGATCAAGAAGTACGGAGCCACCGGCACCCATGCCGAACAGCAGCGCGCTGCGCGCGAGCGCCTGGCGATGCCCAGAATCGTCCCCGACGCGCCAGCGCCGGTTTATGTTCCACTCGCGCCTGGAGCGGCGGCTGCGGCTGCCGAAACCCCGGCCGAGAGCAGCAACGGCAATGCCAGCGAATCGGCGGAGCCGGCGACTGCGACCGAATAGTTTTTGAATGGTGCGCTTGCCAATGCGAGCGCTCGCGGAGAAAAACGAGCACGACGTCATGCGGTTCGATGTGCTGACCTTGTTCCCGGGCATGTTCCCGAGCTATCTGGGTCAAAGCTTGTTGAAGCTGGCTATTGAGCGCGGATTGATCGACGTCAGGCTGCACAATATCCGCGACTGGGCACACGACAAGCATCATACGGTCGATGACCGCCCGTTTGGCGGCGGGCCGGGGATGGTGCTGAAGGTCGAGCCTGTGGTGGAATGTGTCGAGGCGGTGCGGGCGCTTGTGCCTGAGACCGGCAGCCTGATCATGCTGACCCCTGGGGGGCGCAAACTGGAACAGGTCGTGGTCGAGGAGCTGTCCGCGAAAGGTCGATTGATTTTGTTGTGTGGACGATACGAAGGGTTTGACGATCGGGTGCGTCAGATCTTGAAGCCCGATGAGATTTCGATCGGCGATTACATTTTAGGAGGTGGCGAAGTCGCGGCGATGGTGGTCATCGATGCCGTGGCTCGGCTGGTGCCGGGCGTGTTGGGAGACGAGGAGAGCAATCGGCAAGATTCGTTTTCAGGCGAACAGCGGCTGCTCGAGTTCGGCCAATACACGCGGCCGCGCGAATATCGAGGTTATAGCGTGCCCGAGGTGCTGCTGAGTGGCGATCACCAGCAGATCGCCCAGTGGCGCGATGAAGAAAGTATCCGCAGAACTCTCGAGCAGCGCTCGGATCTGTGGGCCAGGAATCAAGCGAGTACCCAAGAAAACGTTCAGAAAGGTCCGAAGTCATGAGTCAACAAACCCTGGAACTGGTCGAAAAGAGCAGTTTGAAGACCGAAGTTCCCGAGTTCCAGATTGGGGACACGGTCGACGTGCACACCCGAATTTTGGAAGGTGAAAAAGAACGCATCCAGGTCTTCAACGGCGTGGTCATCGCACGCAGCGGCTCCGGCACGCGCGAAATGTTCGTGGTCCGGCGGATCGTCGGCGGCGAAGGTGTCGAGCGGAAGTTCCCGCTGCACTCGCCCAAGATCGCGAAGATCGAAGTCAAGCGTCGCGGCATTGTGCGTCGCGCCAAGCTGTACTTCCTCCGCGACCGGATCGGCAAGGCCGTTCGTTTGAAAGAACGCCGCATCGACACGAAGACCGAAACCGGCAAGAACGAAGCCTAGTTCAAAATCGGCGCCCGGTTTTTGTGCTAGGTGCTAGGTGGTGATCTAATGTCGCCGTCTTGTTCGGAGCCTAAGCGATGGGTTTTCGAGCGGCGCCTGCGGACTGCCTGGCGGCGTTATCAAGCGTTGGGCCGGCGCGGCGAACGCGCGGCCGAGCGCTATTTGCGAAAGCGCGGCTTTAAAATCGTGGCTCGCGGCGAGCGCGGCCGGCTGGGCGAGCTCGATCTGATCGCCGTCGACGGCCGGACCGTGGTTTTCGTCGAGGTGAAAACACGCCGCTCGCACGACGCCGGACATCCGTCCGAAGCTGTCGGATCGGAAAAGCAAAAGCGACTCACCCGCTCGGCACTCGCCAATCTGAAGCGTCACGACTTGCTCGCCTGCGCGTCGCGATTCGACGTTTTGGCCATCACCTGGCCCGACGACGCGCGAAAGCCGAAAATCGAGCACATCAAAAACGCGTTCGAAGCCACCGGCCGCGGCCAGATGTTTAGCTAATAGGGGCTGGTTGCGAGAAGGCCCCTGGCTATCTTCCAGCCGCTCCGCCAAACGGCCACCGATCGCCCAACGCAAGGCGTTGAATCTCGCGAATTTGGGCCAGGCCGCCACGAGCCAGTTTTAGCATCGTGGCCAACTCTTCTTCGCTGAACGTGGCTTCTTCGCCGGTGCCCTGAACCTCGACAAATCGTCCGTTGCCGGTCATCACGACGTTCATGTCGACTTCCGCCGCGACGTCTTCGACATAGTCCAAATCCAGGGCCGCCTGACCATCGACAATTCCGACGCTGATCGCGCCGATGCTGTCGCGCAGCGGCAAGCGTGGCAACTCGCCCAGCGTGACAATCGCGTCGACCAATGCGATCATCGCTCCGGTGATGCTGGCGGTTCGCGTGCCGCCGTCGGCTTCCAGAACGTCGCAATCGACAAAGATCGAGCGTTCGCCAAGAGCGTCCAGATCGACGATTGCTCGTAGGCTACGGCCGATCAACCGCTGGATTTCCGTCGTCCGGCCATCCACCTTGGCAACGTCCCGCCGCTTGCGCGGGCTGGTGCTGCCGGGCAGCATGCCATATTCGGCCGTCACCCAACCGCGTCCCTTGCCGGCCATCCAGGGCGGAACCGTCAGATCGACCGAGGCGGTGCAAAGCACGGTCGTGCGTCCGGACGTGATCAACACGCTGCCGGCCGCGGGGCGCGTGTACTGCCGCTGGATCTTGATCGGGCGCAGCGCGTCGGCGGCGCGGCCATCGTGGCGCATGGGTATTTCCTTTGGAAATGAGCTTTGGAATGTGCCGGAGGCACGATTGTCTGCTTAACTTTGCGCGCCGAGAATCCAAGCCAGGATTCCCTTCTGGACGTGCAAGCGGTTCGAGGCTTGCTGCACCACGATGCTTTGCGTGGAATCGATCACTTCGTCGGTGACTTCCTCACCACGATGGGCCGGCAGGCAGTGCATGAAGTAGGCGCCGGCCGGCGCTTCGGCCATTAGCTTGGCGTTGATCTGGTACGGGCTGAAGATTTTGCATCGCTCTTCCGATTCCTTCTCTTGGCCCATGCTCGTCCAAACGTCGGTATAAACGGCGGTCGCTCCACGCACGGCTTCGACCGGATCGGTCGTGACGTGCATTTCCAACTCGGGCACTTCGCGGTCGAGCAAGGCCATGAATTCTTTGTCGAACTGATATCCCTTGGGCGTGGCCATGACGAACTTCATACCCATCTTGCCGCAGCCTTCGGCCAGGCTGTGCGCCACGTTGTTGCCGTCGCCGACGTATGCCAACGTGTGTCCCTTGAGCCGGCCGACCAGTTCCTTGAGCGTGTAGAGGTCCGCCAAAGCCTGGCAGGGGTGCGCATGATCGGTCAATCCGTTGATCACGGCGCAACTGCAATAGCGAGCTAGGTCGACGGCGGTCTGGTGGTGATAGGCGCGGACAACGACCACATCGGCATACTGACTCAACACCCGGCCAAAATCGGCCACGCTTTCGCGAGCGCCAAAGCCCACGTCATCGCCCAAGAACAGGCTGTTGCCGCCGAGATTGATCATGCCCGCCTCGAAGCTGACCCGCGTGCGCAGCGACGGCTTTTCGAACAGTAGCGCCATCACGCGGCCGGGCAGCAACGCCTCGCGCAGGCCCTGATTGAACTTGGTCTTCAGATCTTCCGTGATCGCGAAAATGCGATCAATCTCGGCCGACTTCAGATCCGCGAGGGTCAGTAGATTTCGCATGACACTTTTTACTCGGTGGGTCAAAGCAGTTGCCGCCTAAGCGACTTGCTCTTTGAGAACTTTGGCGAGAATATCACAGCCATCGTGGGCCTGCCGTTCCGTCAGATTCATCGCCGGCAACAGACGCAACACGGTATTGTGCGTGCAATTGATCAGCAGTTTTTGGTCCATGCAGCCTTGCACCACGGAGGTTCCATCGATCGACAGCTCGACGCCGATCATCACGCCGAGCACCCGTACCTCGCCGATCAGATCGCAATCGGCTTGGAGAGCTGATAGCCGCTGGCGAAAGATTTCGCCCAACCGCCGGGTATGCTCCAGCAGGTCTTCGTTTTCGATCATCTCGATCGCGGCAATGCCTGCCCGGGCCGCGATCGGATTGCCGCCAAACGTGGCCGCGTGCATGCCGGGTCGCAGGCTCGGAGCGATTTCCGGCGTGGTCAGCAAAGCTCCGCCCGCGATTCCGCCGCACAGCGCCTTGGCCAGCGTCATCACATCTGGCGTGACGCCGAAGTGCTGATATGCAAACCAGTGGCCGGTCCGACCGCAACCGGTTTGCACCTCGTCGAACACCAACAACAGCCCGCGCTCGTCGGCGATTTTTCGCAATCCGGCCAAAAAGCCCTCGGGTGGAATGTTCACTCCGCCTTCGCCTTGCACCGGCTCGATCATGATGGCAGCCGTTTCGTCATCGACCAATCGGGCGACCGCCTCGAGGTCACCAAACGGCAGGTAGACAAACCCGGCCATCAGCGGCCCCAGACCTTCGTGATATTTAGGCTGGGCCGTGGCGGCTGTGGCCCCCAATGTTCGGCCGTGAAATCCACCCTCGAACGTGATAATCTTGTAGCGCTTCTTCGGCGAGTGCAGTCGCACTAGCTTAATTGCGGCTTCGTTGGCCTCGGTGCCGGAGTTGCAAAAGAACGCCTGGCCGCCGAAGCTGCGTTCGGAGAGCAGTTTGGCCCAGCGGCCTTGCGCCTCGGTATACCAGGTGTTGGGCACGTGAATCAGCGTGGCAACTTGCTCCTGCACGGCTTTGACCACCGGCTCCGGACAATGCCCCAACAGGTTGCAGCCCCAGCCCGGAAAGAAATCCAGATAGCGGTTTCCCTCGTTGTCCCAAACATAAGACCCCTCGCCCCGCGCCAGCACCACCGGATAGCGCCGATAATTGGGCACGACATAGCGTTGGAACATTTCGACGATTTCGGCCGAATTCATGGTCGCCTCGGCAGTAGCCATGGGATGTTCTCCTCGTGAAAGTCTCTAGTCGGTCGGGCGGGCAGCACAAGTAATCCCTGGTAGACAGATCCTCGTGGCATCGGGTTCAGGCCGCCAGCCCAAGCTGTCAGTCTGCCGCGTGCCTGGCACTTCAGGCATCCTTGACAATTTCCGTTCCCACCCCTTTGTTCGTGTAAATTTCCAGCAACAGTCCGTGCCGTTCGCGACCGTCGATAATGTGGATCTTGCGAACGCCCCGCCCCAAGGTTTCCAGGCAGGCTTCCACCTTGGGAATCATGCCTTTTTCGATCGCGCCGTCGCGAATCATGGCCCGAGCCTGGCTGGCGGTCAACGAATTGACCAGCGAGTTTGGATCGTCCTTCTGTCGACGAACGCCGTTGACGTCGCTCATGTAGATCAGCTTTTCGGCGCCCATCGCCTGGGCCACGGCCGTGGCCGCCGTATCGGCATTGACGTTCAGCTTTTCGCCATCCTCGCTCAAGCACATCGAAGGAATCACGGGCACGATTCCCGCGTAGCACAAATTGCTGATCGTGCTGCGATCCACGCGCGAGACTGTGCCCACCGAGCCCAAATCGACATTCTCGCCCCGGTCGCCGGTGAGCGTCAGCCGTTCGCCCCACAGGACGTTGGTGGTACGAAAATTCAGAGCTGCCGCCCGGCCGCCGAACTCCTCGATCCGCGCGGAAATATGCTCGTTGGTTTCGTAAGCTAGCACCCGCTCGACAATGTCGCGCGTGGCGTCGTCCGTGTAGCGTCGCCCTTGAATGAAGCGGGGAGTCAGGCCGGCGGCGTCCATCGCGCGGCTGATGGCCGCGCCACCGCCGTGGACCACGACCGGCCGCATGCCGACGGTCTCCATGAACACGATGTCGATGAGCAGATGCCGCAGCGCATCGACGTCATCCAGCAGACTGCCGCCGAGCTTGATGACCGTCACCTTATCGCGGAACTGGCGGATCCAGCCCAAGGCTTCGATCAATACGTCGGCTTTTTGAGTAGGTGTGAGCAAACGCGGCCCCGTTCCGAATCCGCCGCGCCCAAGCCTGGCACGCGGCCGCCGTATAGCCTTTCCCCTGGGAAGCCTCGGGGAAAACCTCTCATTGTAGGTGACCTCCTTTACCTGTCAACGCATTTGAGTGGGCTGATAAGAAGAAGCCCAAGGGAGAGGGGCAAGCCGGATTAGGGACGACTGAGCCTAGGCTTAAGAGGGTCAACGGAACGCGCGATGCCCTGGCCGTTCAGTCGACACGCGGGCCGCGACCCGTCACCAGCGACACTATGAAAAGAACCACAAATACCAACAACAGGATCCGAGCGATAGACAAGGCCGTGCCTTCCAAGCCGTACAACCCCAGGGCTCCGGCCAGCAAGGCGATGATCAGGAAGATCAGTGCATAGCGAAGCATCGTAATAGTCCTTCATGATCGAGCTGGGTGTCGGAAGTGATCTCTGGAATTGTACCATGCTATCAGCATGAATGCGCGAGAAGTCCGCCATGAGGGCGAGCGAGTTGGAATCGCTCGCTGGGTTCAAGTATAACTTCCAACTGAAACCGCGCCTGTTGGGCGGCAGTGCGGCACGTTAGGCCTCTATCCACTGATCTCAATCGAGGTGCCTGCGATGAAGCGAGTTTGGCAATGGGCCGTATCGATCGCGATGCTCCTTTGTGCATCAATGCCGGCGGTAGCCGCCGACGCGACCACCCCGATTGGCAAGAAAGTGGAGAACTTCACGCTACCCGATATACACGGCAAGCCGCGCTCGCTGTCGGAGCTCGATGGCAAGGTGGTGGCCCTGGTATTTTTGGGCACTGAATGTCCGTTGGTGAAGAGCTACGCCCCGCGGCTGCGCGATCTGGCGGTTGAGTTCGAAAAGCAGGGCGTGGCGTTCGTGGGCATCGATGCCAATTTGCAAGACTCGCTCGGCGAAATCGCCACGTTTGCGCGGTCGATGGAAATTCCGTTCCCAATTCTCAAGGATAAGAACAACGAGCTGGCCGACCGAATTGGGGCCCAGCGCACGCCCGAGGTGTTCGTGCTCGATCGAGATCGCGTGATTCGCTACTGGGGCCGGATCGACGATCAGTATGGCTTTAAAACTGGGGCAGGCTATGTGAAGCCGAAGTTGGCCGAGCGCAATCTGGCCGACGCGCTGGCCGAAGTGGTCGCCGGCAAACCGGTCAGACGGCCCGTGGCGAAGGCCGACGGTTGCTTGATCGGCCGTGTGGCCAAGGTCGAACCCACCGGCGACGTGACCTACTCGAAGCAGATTGCCCGCCTGATGCAAAAGCGATGCGTCGAATGCCATCGCGCGGGCGAGCTAGCGCCATTCACGCTGACGTCGTACGACGATCTGATCGGTTGGGCGCCGATGATTCGCGAAGTGGTGAGCGAAGGCCGCATGCCCCCGTGGTTTGCCGATCCGTCGTACGGCCATTTTGCCAACGATGCACGGTTGAGCGACACGGAGAAAGAGCAACTGTTCGCCTGGATCGACAACGGCTGTCCGCAGGGGGATCCGAAAGACTTGCCCGAACCACGCAAGTTTGTCGAAGGCTGGCGGATCGGCGAGCCGGACCAGGTATTCAAGATGGCCGAGAAGCCGTTTCAGGTGCCGGCCGAGGGCGTGATTAGCTACAAGTTCTTCATCGTCGATCC
>JAYVCO010000499.1:0-4132 GCA_043749935.1 Planctomycetia bacterium | reverse complement strand
AAACCGCGCGGCGCGAGAAGCTCGATAGCTTTCGCGGAATGGTTGTATGCAAGGAATGTGACGGCTCGAGGTTGCGACCCGAGGCGCGCGCATGTCGTTTTCACGGCCGAGCGATCCATGAAATCACGGCGATGGCCGTCAGCCAGGCTCGCCGGTGGTTTGACTCGCTCGCGCTGCCCACGAGGGATCGGCCGATTTCGCAGCCGATCCTCGGCGAGATAGACAAGCGGCTCAACTTCTTGGAAAAGGTTGGCGTCGAATACCTCACGCTCGATCGCCCCGCAGATACCTTGAGTGGCGGCGAACTGCAACGCGTTCGGCTGGCCACCGGCATCGGCTCGGGCCTGGTCGGCGTGTGCTACGTGTTGGACGAGCCCTCGATCGGATTGCATCAGCGCGACAATCAACGCTTGATCGATGCGCTGCGGCGGCTGCAAGAGCAGGGCAATACGGTATTGGTGGTCGAACACGACGAGGCGATCATGCGAAGTGCCGACTACCTGGTCGATATGGGCCCGGGCGCCGGTTTGCACGGCGGGCAAATTGTAGCACAAGGCACGCCGGATCAAGTCAGCAATAACGCCAACTCGGTCACCGGGCGCTATCTTTCCGGCGAGCTATCGATCGACGTTCCTCACAGGAGGCGGCGAATTGCCAAGACACGTTCATTGGTGCTCGAAGGAGCGACAACGAACAATTTGAAGGACGTCGAGGTGCGAATTCCGCTTTCCGTCCTGATCTGTGCGACCGGAGTGAGCGGATCAGGAAAGAGCTCTCTGGTTAACGAAACGCTAGCCAAAGCTCTCGTGCGACGCCTGTCGGGCACTGGGCCCAAGCCGGGGCCACACCGTAGCTTACGCGGAGTCAGCCAGATCGACAAAATAATCCAAATCGATCAAGCGCCGATCGGCCGCACCCCGCGCAGCAATCCGGCTACATACTCCGGCGTATTCGACGAAATCCGGCGCGTGTTCGTGGGCACGCGAGAAGCACGCCAACGCGGCTATAAATCGGGACGCTTCAGCTTCAATGTCAAAGGAGGTCGGTGCGAGGAATGCCAAGGGCAGGGGATCCAGAGGATCGAGATGAATTTTCTGCCCGATCTGACCGTGACCTGCCCCGCGTGCCAAGGCGCCCGCTTCAATGCCCAAACGCTGCAAGTGCGCTATCGTGGGCTGTCGATTGCCGATGTGCTCGAATTGCGGGTCGACGATGCGCTGACGTTCTTCGAGAATTTTCCGCAGATCGCCCGCTTGCTCAAGAGCCTGCAGGAAGTTGGGTTGGGCTATTTGAGCCTGGGCCAGTCGTCCACAACCTTGTCCGGCGGCGAAGCTCAACGCATCAAATTGGCCACCGAGTTGGCGCGCGTGGACACCGGAAACACGCTCTATATCCTTGATGAGCCCACCACTGGCTTGCACTTCGATGATATTAAAAAGCTGCTGGCCGTGCTCAACCGGCTCGTCGACATGGGCAACACCGTGCTGGTCATCGAACATAACCTCGAAGTGATCAAAACGGCCGACTGGATCATCGACCTGGGGCCGGAAGGGGGCGAAGCGGGCGGGTATGTCGTGGCTGTCGGCACGCCGGAAGAAATCGCCGCCACGCCCAACAATTCGACCGGCATGTTCCTGAAGCCACTACTTGAAGGAACCAATGTCGCGAACGGTCATGGGAGTTAGCCACCGCGCGACCTCCGTGGACGCCGCCAGGCTACACACCCATTTGCTGAAATAGCGCGTCCGCGGCAAACGGCGTGATTGAAGAATCCGACAGCGAGCCCGAGTCGCCCGACACTTCACGACTCTTGAACGTGATTCCGCTGGATGGTGCTTGCATCAGCGGCACGCACGTCTGCGTGGCCATCGAAGCATTGGAAGCCAGAGCGCTATGAATGACTATTTCCTGCGCCGCATTCGTCTGTTGCGGCGAGAGCTCGGTTGACCGCGAAGCATTTAAATCGCCGGAACTGGCGACGGTCAATGCCGAAGCAACGGCGGATAGATCGGCGGAATCGGTCAACGGCACCACACTGGTTTGCGGGGCCGCTACGCTCGCTGCGGCAACGCCAGATGGATTCTGAATCAGAAAATTGATGACCAGCAGGGCATCGAGGGCCGAAAGGGCATTGTCTCCAGTGGTATCGATGTAAGGGGGTGGAGTATTGCCCGCACTTGGCGCCGCTAAAGGGCCGCCGTTGGTAATGATGAGCTGATTGATGACTTGCAGCGCGTCGAGCGCCGTGACCGTGCCATCGCCGTTGACGTCGACGGCCTGTGCCGGATTTTGCCAGGGAGTCGAGGTCGTTAGTCCTTTGCCGAACTGGAACAGTTGCTGGATCTGGGCCGTGGTCAACGCCGTATCGAAAATGGTTTCATTGACCATTCCGCCGTTGAAGGGTGCCGCTCCTGTGCGCGATCGTCCGCCTAGGTAAAGCTCGTGGGCCACGTCGGTATCATAGTTTCCGTTTGCTCCGGACAGCAAGTTGGTCGACGTAACTGACGTCACATTCGAAGCACTGGCTAATGTGACGTAAAACTTGACCGGATTGCCGGGCCCCGTGCCGACCACGGCCACCTGGTACCACTGGCCAACCTGAAGCACCGTGCCCGGCACTTCCTGCTCGAATCGCACGGTGCCTGCGGTCCCATTGGTGATGACGAGCTTGACGTTGCCTGAAGGACTCCGCAGCAGGCTAAATCCCGCCAAAGACGTGGAAGCATTGTTAGTGTCCATCAACGTCATGATGTCGCCGGTTTCACCGGCTACTTTGACGAATGCCGATAGCGTAAACACGCCGGTATTCTGGACGAAGTCGAATCGCTTCTGAGTCGCGCCGTTCAGATTGTGAACGACCAAGGACGATTCCGTGCTGCCAGCAACATGCTTCCAATACGAACCAACTGTCGAATCGTGCGCGTACACGACCTGATGAAACTGACTATCGGATTGGACTCTCATCGGATTGGGCGAAGCTTCGACCATTGAGCGAGTTGCCATGCCGTCGAAAGGCGTGAGCGGGAGAGGATCGGAGAACGTGGTAAAATCGCCGAAGAACTTGCTCGGGTCATACGCCGACAGCCAAAATTGCAGGCCCGGAATCGAAGTTGGGGCGTTGGCCGCGACTGCCGGCGGCGGTGGCGGAGTCGGACTGACAAAGTTCGCGGGCAAAAACGCGCTCGGCGCCAGAGCCGCACGCGTAAAGCGCAGCGTATCGACATCGAAAGTCAATTGGCTGGTCGACGTGTTGTATCCGCCCAAAACCACCGGCTCGATCGGATCCGCCGGATCTCCGGCCTGCCGCTGGTAAGTGGCCGTGTCCGTGACGAAGCTTCCATGCTGCACGCCGTCGATGTAGATCCTCAACTGGCGGGCGGTGGCGTCGCGAACAACGGCTACCCGGTGCCATTGCCCGTCGTTGATCGTAATGTCACTGGTAATTGCAGCCGTCGTTTTCGTATCGAACAGAGAGAGTTGAACTTTTCCGTCGACGAGTTGTAATGTCCAGTTCCTGATGTCGGGCCGCGTGCCGATAATCACGCCGTTACTATCCGTGGTTCGCAGCGTGATTTGTGCGGTAAAGCTGTCGTTTGTACCAACCTGCAACGCGGTATCGAAGGCCTGCGACAGAATCAGCTTAGTGAAGTCGTTGGGAGTCAGTGCCAAGGCACTGTCGCCGGCCGGACCCGCGACATACTTGTATGCCAGAGATTCGGCCACGGCAAAGGCCCACGCGCGTTGATCGTAAGGCCCGTAATCCTGAATCGAAGGGCCCGCGACGCTGGCCAATTGCCCAGGCGCCTTTTCATTGAAGTACCAGCTAAACCCATAAGGCGATGTATCCTGCAACTCGCGCAAATTGACCCTCACCAATCCGATTTCACCAAATGAAACCGGGGTGTCTGTCATGCTGCTGCCACCCTGAAAGCCGCGCGCGAAACTCACCAACACCGTATCCGGTCCGACCAGCGTCATGTCCGAGTAACCCGCGTACCCGAAGAACAGCACGCGGCGCGTTGTCCAATGTTGAGCGTCGTCCGTGCTGATCCAAATGGTCAATTCGTGACGTGCCGTTTCGGTGGCGTCGCTGTTGCTGGGAGATACAAACAGGATGACATTGTCGTTGAGC
>JAYVCO010000498.1:0-5046 GCA_043749935.1 Planctomycetia bacterium | reverse complement strand
TTCGCTGTCTTTTACTGGTGCCGCCGAATATCCTTCGAGATTCATCATCACGAATCGCGACGCATTCCAAAGCTTGTTGCAAAAGTTGCGGCCGAATTCAAAACGTTCGCTCACGACCGCACCGCGCGGTAGCGCCACGTCTTCCGGCTTGCTGGCCCATTGCGTGGAAAACTCTTGGCCGCACTTCTTGCAGGCAATCTTTGGCAGCACGCGATTCTTCTTCGTCTGCTCCACCAGCGTCTGGCAATGAGGGCATTCGAATTCCACCGGAATCCGCACATCTTGCGTCTCGGTCGTGATATACGTTAGACCGAAGCGCAGGGCGTCCGCACCAAACTTGTCGATCACATCCAGCGGATCGACGCCGTTGCCCTTGGACTTCGACATGCCCTCGCCGTAGCCATCCAAAACTTTCGGCGTAATGTACACCTCGCGAAACGGCACATCGCCCACGTTGTGCAAACCGGTCAGCACCATACGAGCGACCCACAGACTGATGATGTCGCGGTTAGTGATCAGTGTGCTGGTGGGGTAATAATAGCGCAGTTCCGGCGTATTTTCGGGCCAGCCCAATGTCGAGTGGGGCCACAAGGCCGAGCTGAACCAGGTATCCAACACGTCCATTTCCTGCGTGATCTTGTGCCCGGGAATTGAATCCTCAGGGAGATCGCCTTCCTGAGCGCAAACTAGCCATTGCTCGTGCTCAGGATCGCGATGCCAAACCACGTCGTCGCGTCCGGCAAAGGCGTTTCGCAGATCGTCCTCGCTGGCGGTGGGAGCATACCAGATTGGAATGCGGTGCCCCCACCACAACTGTCGGCTGACCGGCCAATCGCGCTTTTCGCTGAGCCAATCGAGATAACCCCGGGCGTAGCGAGCAGGAACAATCTTGACCCGGCCGTCGCTGACCGCGTCCATCGCCGATTGGGCCAACTGCTCCATCTTGACGAACCACTGATCGGCCAGATACGGCTCGATGGGCGTTTTTGAGCGGTCGGAATGCGCCAACTCGATCTCGCGTTCTTCGACCTTTTCCAACAGCCCAAGCTGCTCGAGATCGGCGACCACGCGCGTGCGGGCCGGCATGATCTTCAGCCCCTGATACGGCCCGGCATTGGCGTTTAGTGTGCCGTCGGGATTGAGAATGTTGATCATCGGCAAGTTCTGCCGACGTGCGACATCGTAGTCGTTCGGGTCGTGGGCGGGCGTGATTTTCACGCAACCGCTACCCAGTTCCGGCTTGGCCCACTCATCGGCCACCAGCGGAATTTCGCGGTTCAATAGCGGAAGCAGGACCTTGCGGCCAGCTCGAGCCATATCGCGCAGTTGCACCAGGTGAGGCAACAGCGTTCGCCGCCGCTGGGCGAGCTCATCCAGTTGCGTTTGTACGGCTGCTTTTTCTTTCTCGGAGGCCTGAGACAGCTTGTCGCGCAAGTCGGCCTCAGCTTTGGCCAAGGCCTGCTCGGGGTCGGGATGCACGGCAACCGCCGTATCGCCGAGCATGGTCTCGGGTCGCGTGGTGGCAATGCTTACGAAGGCCGGTTCGCCCGGCTGGGGATCTATAACCGGATAGCGCAGTTGCCAGAAATTTCCGGCCACGGTTTCGTGAAACACTTCGTCGTCGCTGACAGCCGTCTGCAACAGGGTATCCCAATTCACGAGCCGCGTGCCGCGATAGATCAAGCGGTCCTTGAACAGGCTGAAAAAAGTGTGGCGGACGGCGCGAGTACACATCGGATCCAATGTGAACCGTGTGCGTTGCCAATCGCAGCTACAGCCGAGTTGTTCGAGCTGGCCTAAGATCCGAGCTTCGTATTCGGTTTTCCAAGCCCAAATCCGCTCCACCAGTGCCTGGCGCCCCAGGTCGTGTCGCGTCTTCTTTTCATCTTCGAGAATTCGCCGCTCGACGACTGCTTGCGTCGCGATGCCCGCGTGATCGGTGCCTGGCATCCAGAGAGTGTTGTAGCCCTGCATCCGGCGCCAGCGAATCAGGATATCTTGCAGCGTATTGTTGAGCGCGTGCCCGACGTGCAACGCCCCGGTGACGTTCGGCGGCGGAATAACGATCGTAAAGGGCTTGCGGTTCGGATCGGGCTCGCTATGAAAATAGCCTCGCTCTTTCCAAAACGGATACCACCGGCTTTGCGCTTTTTCGTGATCGTATTGCTTCGGCAGTTCGTGGGCGACCGACTCGACGGACATAGTGATTTTCCCGATCAGTGGGAAGAGGGCGAAGTTTGATGCATACCTGGGTGCAAGAATTCTAGCGGCGAGCTCGTCAGATCAACAGACGGCTTGCGTCGCCGGCAGGTTCAGAGGGTGGCCGATGCTTTGCGCGCCTTGTTGCCGGCAGGCTTTTTCCCTTGGTCCTTGTAGAGCTTGTATTCGAAGCTGTCGACCAAGGCGATCCAACTGGCTTCGATGATGTTCTCGCTAACCCCCACGGTTCCCCAGACTTCGTCGGCATCGCGACTTTCGATCACCACGCGCACCCCGGCCGCAGTGCCAGCCTCGGAATTGATGACCCGCACCTTGTAATCGACAAGGTGCATCTGCGCGAGGTTCGGGAAATGGCTAGCCAGGGCCTTCCGCAAGGCCGCATCCAAAGCATTGACCGGCCCGTCCCCTTCGGCCACTTCGTGGCGCGTTTCTTCCCCGACCCGAAGTTTGACCGTGGCTTCGGTCACGACAGCGTCCGTGGAATCGGCTTCGACATTCACGTGAAAGTTGATCCGTTCAAAGTGCGGCCGATACGTGCCAAGGCATTTCTTCACCAGCAAGTCGAACGATCCCTGGGCTGCCTCGAATTGATAGCCTTGATTTTCGAGTTCGACGACTTTGGCCAGAATCTTGTCCATTACTTTCGGATCGTCGCCGACCTCCTGGCCGCTGACCACGGCCTTGATGTTGGAGCGGCCGGAAAGCTCGCTGACTAGAACGCGGCGCTCGTTGCCGACCCGTTCGGGTGCGATGTGCTCATAGCTGGCCGTAGCGCGGGCGATGGCGCTGACGTGCATGCCTCCTTTGTGTGCAAACGCGCTTTGGCCGACGAACGGCTGGCTGGCGTTGAGTCGTATATTCGCCGTTTCATAGACAAAACGAGAAAGTTCGGTGAGGTGCTCGACGCCCGAGTTGTCGAGCACCGAGTATCCAGACTTCTTGATCGCGAGGTTCGCAATCACCGAGATCAGGTCTACATTGCCACAACGTTCTCCCAGACCATTGATCGTACCTTGCACTTGTACCGCTCCGGCATCGACGGACGCGAGCGAATTGGCCACGGCCAGTTCGCAATCGTTGTGGCAATGGATGCCCACGGGCACGGGAAGTTTGGCTATCGCGGCGCGCGTCATTTCGGCGATTTCCTCGGGCATGGTGCCGCCGTTGGTATCGCACATGACAACGAGGCTGGCGCCGGCTTCGGCGGCGGCCCGGACCGTGGCCGCGGCATATTCAGGATTCGATTTCCAACCGTCGAAAAAATGTTCCGCGTCGTAGATCACTTCGCGTCCGGATTCCACAAGGTGGCGCACGCTTTCTGCGATCATGGCCAGGTTTTCCTCGAGCGTCGCGCGCAGGACTTCGGTCACGTGGAAGTCGGAGGTTTTGCCCACCAGCGTGATGACGTGGGCTTTGGAATCGAGCAAAGCCTTGATGCCCGGATCGTCCTCGGCGCGAACGCCGCGGCGGCGCGTCATGCCAAAAGCGCAGACTTTGATGTGTTTCAGATTCAAGCTCGCCACGCGGGCAAAGTATTGCGCATCCTTTTCGTTGGAAGCCGGGAACCCTCCTTCGATATAGTCGAAGCCCAGGCTGTCGAGCCGCTCGGTGATGAGCAGCTTGTCTTGCAGCGAAAAGTTGACTCCTTCGCCCTGGGCGCCGTCTCGCAAGGTCGTGTCGTACATCTGAATGCGACGCATCGGTTGGTTTCCCAAAAAATGAACGGTGGTAACGTGTTGGGTGTGTTGTTTTTGCTTTGTTTCGTGCGCTGGTGCGCGCTGCTAAAAAAAACAGCCCCGCGGCCTTTTCGGGCCGCAGGGCTCTGTGTTGAATCGGTTTTCACCGGCTCGCCCTTACGGCCGCACCCCCTGAATAATAATCACGCCGACCATCGGGTCGGACGTGCTGCCGTGGTTGATAAAAGCCGGGACGAACATCGTAAACCTCAAGCCTGATTTCTCAATTGAGCTTTCAGCATAGGCCCGCAAAAGACGGGTGTCAACTCGGCTGGTTTCGGTGCCTTTTAAAGAGCAGACCCGCTAATGCGCAGCCTGTGGCTCCAGGGTGTTTTCTTCCTCGGCACGGCTCTGCGAGCCGGCTGTACGGTTTTCGATCTGGCGCTTCAGAAATTCCACATAGGCCAAGACCGCGTTGAACTCTTCCGCCACGTCGGGCCACAAATCTTTTTTGCGCAATTGAACTGGCTGCACCTTTTCGCCGGCGGCCAGTGCTCGCATCGAACGCCGCACGCGATACAAGGGCCCGGCAAACCGGTTGCTGGTCAGAATAGTATCGGCCAAGAGCACCGGCAGAATCATGACCGAGGCGATCACAAAGGCACCGTATTGCGCCCAGAGCGACTCGAAGCGAAATTGATTGAACATGGCCCCGACCGGACCGTTGACAACATCCAAGCAAAGCATGATCAGACCAACGACAACCACACAAAAGAACCAATACAACAGCATCCTCAAGATCAGGGCTCCCTGCACCCTGGTATCAACCAACAGCCGTTTGCGTGGATTCAAACGCACGGTATTCCCCTCAAAAAAATGGTTTCGCCTTTTTGGAACTCCTACCTTTGACATGGCCAATGGAATCGTAGTTCATTTTTTCGAGTTGACAGCGTTGGTATGGTCCCCCAAACGAAATGCGTCCGCTACAACCGCTACAAGTCGAACCGTCTTACAATCTCTCGATGCGAAGCGGATTCAGTCGCATGAATTCTTCCGCCTGTTCACGGTTGAAAACGCTGTCGGTGGCGCTGATCGAACCGACGCAGCTTGCGCCGATCGCACTGCCCCAGCGCAAGCAACCCGGCAGGTC
>JAYVCO010000497.1:0-8094 GCA_043749935.1 Planctomycetia bacterium | reverse complement strand
CGCGCGAAGCGTTTTCTTGTAAAATAAGGGTACAACTGGAATAATGAGGGCCTTTGAGTTGCACCGAGCGCCGAGATCAATGAGTTTCGATATGAATTGGACCACCCAGGCGCGCCGGGGCTCGTATCTGCTTGCGCTGCTGATTCTCGCCGTCCTCGGGTTGTTGCCGACGAGTTCGTCGCTGTTGGCGCAACAGGCTCCTCCGGCCAAAGCGCCGCCCGCAAAGGCGCCAGCCGTGGCCAAGTCGCCGGCGGCAGCGGTGAGGCAGTTTCGCGAGTGCGTCGCGTTTCAAGACCGGGGCGTTTACGACCTGGCCGCCGACGAGTGGGAAAAGTTTCTCGAACGATTCCCGCAAGATCCATTGTCCGCCAAAGCCCAGCACTACTTGGGTCTGTGTCGGTTGTTGCTCAAACAGTACGACGCGGCCAGCGTGGCTTTGAAGAAGGCGATTGAAAAATATCCCAAGTCGGAATTGATCGACGAGAGCTATTTGAATCTCGGGCTGACGCAATACAGCATCGCCCAAGATGGTAAAAGCGAAGCTTACGACGAGGCGATCGCCACCTTCTCGGGCATGATTGCCAAATTCCCTCAGTCGAAGCAGTTGGGCGACGCGCGATACTATTTAGGTGAGTCGCTTTATGCTCGCGACAAAAAGAAAGAGGCGATTGAAGTCTATACGCAACTCATCGACAAGCAGCCCGATAGTCCGCTGCGTCCCGACGCGCTCTACGCCTTGGGCGTCACGCTTCAGGAACTGGGAAGTGAGACCGACGCTGCTCAAGCGTTTGCGAAGTTCATCAAGGGATATCCCCAGCACGCGCTGTACGCGGAAGTGCTGATGCGGCGGGCTGAAACGTTGTTCAGTCAAAAGGAATTCGCCCAAGCCGAGCAAGGGTTTCGCGAGGCAGCTTCCGCGCCGGATTTTGCATTGGCCGACTTGTCCACACTTCGACAGGCCGCGAGCCTGTTTGCGCAACAGAAGTTTGCCGAAGCGGCAGCGGTTTATGTTTTGATACCCGAGAAGTTTCCCAAATCCGAATCGCGCGCCGCGGCGCAGCTCGCCGCCGGAAACTGTTACTACTTGCTGAGCGATTTTCCGGCTTCCGAAAAGTGGCTCGCCGCCGCGCTGCCTTCCGGCGGAGAAATCGGCGCGGAGGCGGCGCACTGGCTGGCCCGCGCGTCTCTGAAGCAACATAAACCGGCCGAAGCCTTGAAAGTGGTGGAGCAGGCTTTACCCGCGTCGCAAACCACCGCGTTCGCCGTGGCTCTACGGCTGGACCAGGCTGATGCGCTATACGACTTGGAAGGCCGGCGAGCCGAGTCGATTGCGTTGTATGCGGCGCTAGCCAAAGACCATCCGAAACACGAGTTGGCGCCGCAGGCGCTGTATATGGCCGCGTTCGCCGCTCTTGCGCAGGCCGAATACAAAACCGCGCAAGCTTATTGCGAAGACTTTCTAAAGACGTATGCCGACCAGCCTCTGGCGGCCGACGTGCGATATGTCGCGGCGGAAAGCGCACTACAACAGAAAGATCTGGCGCGTGCCGAAACACTTTATCGCCAATTGATCGAGGCCCATCCGCAGCATGCCGACGTAAATCTTTGGAAAGTCAGGCTGGGCCTGACGCTGTCGCTCGAAAAGAAATATGCCGACGTCGTGGCCACGCTCGATCCGATGGCCAGCGAGCTCAAGACTCCGGAATTGTTGGCCGAAGCGCAGTATTTGTTGGGCAGTGCGCAGAGCGAATTGAAACAGTACGAGCCCGCGTTGCAATTATTGAAGGCCTCGCTCGCCGCACAGCCGGCCGGCAAGCACGCGGACGAGGCGCTGCTCGGGCTGGCCGCGGTTCAACGTCAACTGAAAGATGTGCCGGCCGCGATTCTCACGCTGCGAAAACTCTTGAGTGAGTTTCCCCAAAGCAAGCTGCTCGACCGGGCCCATTTCTACTTGGGCGAATACAGTTCCGCCGTTGGCGATTTCCCAACCGCTGCCGCGGAATATCAGCAGGTTCTGGCCACCTGGCCGGAGAACCTGTTAGCGCCCCACGCGCAATATGGGCTGGCGTGGACGCAACTTGCCAGGAAGGATTACGCGGGCGCGGCCAAGACACTCGACGGGATGATTGAGAAACATGCGCAACATGCGATAGTCGCCAAGGCCCGTTACGCTCGTGCGATGGCTCGCGAACAACTCAAAAATTACACCGGCGCCGAAGAAGATCTGGTTGCATTTCTGGCGACAGATCCAGCAGGGCGTGAGCGGCTCGATGCATTGTACGTGCAGGGCCTCTGCGCGGCCGGAGTGAACCAGTTCGATCAGGCCGCCGAACTCTTTCGTTCGATCCTGACGGCCGACTCAAAATATGCTAGCGCCGACAAAGTCCTCTACGAGTTGGCCTGGGCCCTCAAATCGGCCAACAAGCCGAGCGAATCGCTCGAAGCGTTTCAAGACTTGGTCCGTGACCACGCCGACAGCCCGCTGGCTGTCGAGAGTTTGTACTACGTCGGAGAACAATTTTCTCGCGACAAGAAATATTCCGAAGCGACGGCGAGCTACACCGCGGCCATGAATCGCGCCGGCAAGACAGAACTTGGCGAACGAGCGGCGCACAAACTGGGCTGGACCTATTATCAGCAAGGGCAATTCGAGCAAGCCCAGGAGACGTTTCAGGCGCAGATCGACGGATTTCCGCAAGGCGAGTTTGCGGCTGAGGGGCGGTTCATGCTCGGCGAATCGCTGTTCCATCAGCAGAAGTATGACGCGGCGCAGGCCGCTTATGCATTGGCGCTCGCGCAACCGCCGGCGAACCAGGAACCTCGTGCGCTGCTGCATCTGCACGCAGCGCAAACGCTGGCGCAGAGCAAGCAGTGGGGGGAAAGCCTAGGTTTGTTGGAATCAGGAATGAAACAGTTTCCCGAGTCCGCGTACCTGCCTGAGATGCTGTACGAGTCTGGCTGGGCGCAGCAGAATCTCGGCAAGCGGGAGGCCGCGATCGAGCGTTATGAAAAATCGGCTGCCGCGACCGACCGCGAAGTCTCGGCCCGAGCGCGGTTTATGATCGGCGAGATTCTTTTCGAACAGCAGCAATACAAGGAAGCCGTGCGGCATTACTTCAAGGTGGCCTACGGCTATGGCTATCCGGAATCGAGCGAAGGCATTCGCACCTGGCAGGCCAACGCCGCCTTCGAAGCCGGTCGATCTTTCGAGAGGTTACGAGCCGTCGACCAGGCCAAGAAATCCTACCGTGAAGTCGTGGAAAAATATCCTCAAAGCGATAAATCCACCCAAGCAAAGGCCCGTTTGCAGGCACTGGGCAACTAATCGCTCGCAAGTCCGATCACCCGAGCAGCAATTGTTTGATCATGCGACACGTGTAACTTTCCATGAAAATGACCAATCGCGAACAACTCGAGAATCATCCGCCGCGGGTCGTGGCGTTCGACGACCAGCTTTGGCCGATCGTCGTCGCCATCTTGATCCTGGCGAGTTTCGGCGCGGGCGCGATCTTGACTCTCTCGCCATTCAACGATCCTCGCCCGCTGTTCAACGGCGGCACGCAACTTGGGGTGTTGGCTGCCGTCACGGTGCTTCTGATGTGGGCGGCGAGCCAATTGGACATTCGCCGCGTGCGGCGCGGGCTGCAATTGGCCGTGCTCTTGAGTTTCATTTTGCACCTGTTGATGGTGGTTGTCTTGCAGAGCCAACATTTGACGTTGTTGGCCGAGTACCGGCCGCGAGTCGAACCTGTGTCCAAACCGCTGGAAGTCGTGGTGGATCCCGAGTACCAGTTCCAGCGCTCGGAGCCTCTGACGAATAACCACGGCCAACCGATCGTAGCGACAGCGCACGAGCCCAACCTGACGGAAATGTTCCGCCAAGAATCTCGAGACCGCGAAGCTCTGCCGCTTGAGCGAGAATCGTCTCCCATTCTTGATTCGAGTCCGGAAGTACCTTCGAGCATCGCCGTCCAGGCGGAGCGGCAAGAGGCAATGCCGCAATTGCCAGATCAGAGGCTGTCGGTGGCCAAGACCACGCCGCGCGAGATTCAACCGCCCGAGCCAAGCGTCGGCCCGCTGCCGCGCGAAGAGCCGGTTTTGGAACCGACGATCTCGCAGCCGGCCGTTATTGAGACCGCCCGACGGTCGTCGGCACCAGTGCTGAGGGAAGCCGAAAGCGATCCGCAGCCAGCACTACCAGCGAACGTGGAAAGCCCTCTGTCGACCAGAAGCGAGGCAAGCTTGCCCGCTCCGAAGGTTCCGCGCGGGTCAGCACTGCCGGGCCCGCAGACTACGGCTAAGGTGGCCTCAAGATTGCCGAAAACAGTGCTCAGCGATGAACTAGAAACGAAAGACGCCCAGCTCGACCCGCTGCCTTCGCCAGCGCCGACGCAGAGCGCGCGATCGAGCACGGCCAAGCTCGGCGTCCCTGGCCAGATGGATCTACCCCTTCCTGTCGCCAGCGAACCGAGTGGTGAGCCAGGAGTATTAGCTCCAGCAACACGTGAAGCTGCGCCAAGTATTGCGGGCACGAAAACAATGGGCGTGACTCGGAAGACAGCTCCTGCGCGCATTCCGCAGACTCCGCTAGTGTCGTCGAGTGACTCAGAGAATCGTGAAGGCCCACAGAATGGTGACGTCGCTAGGACGCTAGCGCCTCCGCTCGTTCGGCCATCGGGCGAAGCCTCGGTTTCTCGCGAGAAAATCGCGACGAATTTGCCGCCACGCGCCTCGGTGCCGGCTGAACCTGTTGGACCAAGCGCAGCCACACCTACGCCAATAGCGCCACCGAGCCGCCGTATCGCCCAAGACACGCAAGTTGCCCGCATCAATACGGAGTCCACTATGCGGCGCAAGACGAAAGGCCCGCTGATCGATGGTCGCACGCGCGAACCGGCCGAAGCATTTGCGCGACGCGGCAGCCAGCGCGAGGAAAGAAATGGTGCGGGGCCGAAGGAGTCCACGGAGAGGACTGACGGTGCGATCGAACTGGGCCTCGACTTTCTCGCACGCCATCAGGCTACCGACGGACACTGGAGTCTGGAATTCATTTCCAAAGCAACCGGAGCTAAGCCCGAGCGCGCCTCGTTCCGCTCCGATTCGGCGGCAACCGGATTGGCGCTGCTATCGTTTCTCGGCGCTGGATACGATCATTATGGTGGTCGGCATCGCGCAACGGTGCAGAGGGCGCTCGACCATTTGCTTGCACATCAGAAATCGAACGGCGACCTTTATCAACCGCAGGACGCCGAATCGAACCGCAGCGCCTGGTTTTATAGTCATGGCATCGCGGCGATTGCTCTGTGTGAAGCCTATGGCATGACGGGTGACGAGTCACTGGCAGGCCCGGCACAACTGGCCATCGATTTTATCGTCGCTTCGCAAGAGCCCAAGCGGGGCGCCTGGCGGTATATGCCAGGGTTGGGGTCCGACACGTCGGTCAGCGGGTGGCAACTGATGGCGCTTAGGAGTGGCGAATTGGCTGGGCTCAGCGTTCCGGCGGGAGCCTACGAAAAACTCAAGCACTGGCTCGACTCGGCACAAGTCGAGGGATCTCAGTTTGTCTACAATCCGCTGGCCCCCAATACAATTGAACAGGGCCACGGTCGGCGCCCAACAGCGGCCATGACCGCCGTCGGATTATTGATGCGGATGCACACTGGCTGGAACCGCGGCGATGCTCGGATGATCGAAGGCGCGGAGCACTTGCTAGAGAACTTGCCAGCCGAGGGCACCGCGACCCGGCCCGCGCGGGATACTTACTATTGGTACTACGCAACTCAGGTCATGTTTCACATGCGCGGAAAATATTGGCGCCTGTGGAGCGAGCGGCTGGAGCCGATGCTGCTGGATGGGCAGATTCAGTCAGGAGCGCTCGCCGGCAGTTGGGACCCCGTGCGACCGGTTCCGGACCGGTGGGGCCCGCAAGGTGGGCGAATCTACGTGACAACGCTCAACTTGCTGTCGCTGGAAGTAGTCTATCGCCACTTGCCGATCTACGAATCGGTGGCAAAATAAGTCGATCGGCTGGCTCCCGTTTACCCAAAACCTGGGGAGCGCAAGCAAGTCGAGTTTATGATCGCAGCACGACGAGTTTTCGGCCGCGAGCCTCTTCTTCGATCGAAATCTTGCCCTCGCGCGCCAACCACCCGACGCCTTGCAGGACGACGTCACGCGGTGCGTCGAGATCTTTGGCGAGCTGGCTGAGAGTGCGCGGACCTTGCTCGTTGAGATTGTGCCAAATCAGGCCGGCAGTGTCGCCGATCTGATCCACGCTGGAATGATGAGCCGTGGCCATAGTTGCTTGCTCCTCATCGAATACCCAGTGGATTCGGAACCCCATGCCGCCATTGCTTGCGGCAGTATAGCCCTGCGGCCCGCAATCGCTCAAGAGCTTGGAGCGCGAGTGCAGATGCTATGCAAGCGTACCTTATTCGAGAGCCTGGCGACGCTGGCCGTTCAACGGCCCGGATGTGCGCAAAAAAAGGGCCCGGCTGGCGACAATTTCGCGGCCAGCCGGGCCCTTGAACCGTGAAAAACTGGTGCCTCCCGTAACGGGCTAAGGTCGCCATACCCTGGCGACAGACTTCTAAGATTCACGGTGCGTCATGATCGTTGGTGCATGCTTTTGGCCGAGGGAAGAATGCGGGTTTCGACTTCCCCGGGCCAAACTGGGTCGAACATGAGCGACAGCGACTAATGCACCTTGCGTGCCGAAGGCTGGTCGCCGGACGACGCCTTCCACAGGAATGTTTGTAAGCTGATGTGGCATCGTATGATACGCTCGGAAAGCAAAATTTCGTACGCGTTGCAAACGGGCGTGGTTGATGTGTAAGAATTGCAAACCGCTTTGAATTGCTGGTATCGCCAGGCTCGTTCGGGCTTATATAGGGGGAGTCAATAGACTGGTCGTAATCGCACGAAATACTGGACCCATGGATACAAACTCGCGATCTTCTGCCTGGCACAAGACAAGAAAGGTCGCTGTGCGCGTGCGAAAGCCGCGAATCAGAGCAGTATTGGTGAAATCGAGATAGAAGAAATTCAAATCGTATCCGCTGAGTGTCTGTTGGCCGATTTGTTCGGAAACCGGCACCGCTTCGGAGTCGCGATACTCGCTCTTCAAAGTTTTCAGTGCCGCGGCGGCCAAATCGCGCGGATCGACACTAGGGGCATGCAAGGCTACGGACCAAAACGAGCCTCCGGGGCTATAGACAGTCACCGTTTGATCGCCGTGGAGCGCCTCGTCCTCGTCCAATGCCCAATTTTCGGGATACATGAAGCGAATTCCCATCTTGTCGTAAACGGCGGGCATCGCGAACAACTCCGGAAGAACTTTGGTCTGCTAGCGTCATTTTAGGGTGCGGGCGCCAAGCGAGCCAGTCGATCGAGTTTCTACGAGGAATCGCGAGATTGTGATAATCTCCCCGTTTTGCTACAGTCCCGCGCGAATCGTTCTTGGCGGCCCCGGCTTGCGAACTCTACTTTGCTGGCCCTCTGTTAGCGCGCGTAGGATCGCGCAATTTGTATGCCCAACATCGGCCGCAGCACGAAGCCGGCTTCTGGACACGCCAGCGACGCTGGACGCGGCTTGCTTTTATTCTGCTTCATGGTCGTTACCTGTGCCGCGACGCTGGGTTGTCGATCTCTGACTCAAAAAGGACCGATGTCCCAATCCGTTGCGACGTGTCGGCAATTGACCCAGCAGGGGATCAATGCCATGGACCGCGGCGACTGGAAGCGGGCCGAATCGCTGTTGGGACGCGCCGTTCAAACCTGTACGGTCGACGTCGACGCCAAACGCAACTATGCCGAGACGCTCTGGCATCGTGGAGCCATGCGTGAAGCGCTTGCCCAGATGGAAGGGGCACGCAAGCTGGCCAGCGAAGACCCCGCCCTGGCGGTTCGCACGGGCGAGCTCTACCTGACACTGGGACAAGTCAGTCAGGCCAGGCGCATGGTCGACGAGTCGTTGCGAATGGATCCCAAGTTCGCGCCGGCCTGGGCTCTGCGGGGTCGTGTTGCGATTGCGGAAGGCCAGCCGCGGCAAGCGCTGGCGGACTTTCAGCGATCGCTCGGCTACGCGCCGGGAAG
>JAYVCO010000496.1:0-7106 GCA_043749935.1 Planctomycetia bacterium | reverse complement strand
AGCGAACGAGCTTCCAACGTCAAGAACCAGCGGAATTGGATCGAGTGGCAAGCATCCCCCTGCGCTCGAGCGACGGGGTGTCCAGTTTCCGGAAGTTTCCCGCAACGATGCGAACACCGAAGCAGTCCCGCCGTTGCCCGACCAGGCTCCCGGCAACGGCCGTTTGCCGGAAGCGCCGCGTTGAGCCACTGAGCAGTCGACGCTATCAATGCTTGGGGCGCTTGCTCGGTTGAAACTCTGCTGGCCTGACGTGCTCTGCTACCAGGCCGTCGCGTCCTTGCGCGTTCCGCAAACGAACACGTTCATGCCCAATTCTTCGGCCATGGCGGCCTTGGCTAACAGTGCCTTGTCGGCTTCGACGTCGCTGTTAGCGTACGCGACTTGAATGTGGTTGGCTTTGTGGCGAGCCATCATTTGATCGCGGGAGACGCCATAGGTGACCGCGTGCATGATGGGCCACTGCGGGGTCGTCGCTTGCCAGCGGCGCTGAGTTTCCTCCGGCGGCAGTTCGACCACGCCGGCGCGGCCCAGGTCCATACAGAGCCGATCACCTTCAATGTACACGCGCGACCAGACGATTTCGCCCGGCTTGGAAATGCCCTTCAGCGTTCCGCCTCCGGAAGGAAAATACATCGGAGGTTGTCGCTCGCTAGACGCGCCTTTCCAGCCACCGGCAAAATGAGCAGGCGGCGCCGATCCGCTGATCAGCAGAACCCAAACGTAATCCGGCACCGTACCGGTCGGATCCCAATCTCCCCAACGAATATCGTGCAGCGTATTCTCCACGGGCTGATCCATGGCCCGGTGAATGCGATAGGTCATCAGTCCATCGAGCCCGGCGCATTCGTCGACTTCATTGAAATGCGGTAGCGGCTGCCCTTCGTGCAAGATGCGCAGGCCGTCGCGGCTGCGCACCGGCGGCCGATCGGAGTTGTTCAGCGTGCCTTCCACCAGGTCGCTCGCCGGTAGCAAATCCTTGAGTCCCTGCTGGTATTGAATGCCTATCGTATGACAGCCAAAGTCATCGGCCAACCGCAGGGCCGCGATGTACATTTTGCACTGCTTGTGAATCTGCTCGTCGGTCAATTCGTCCGCATGATTCTTCCCGGTGACAAACGTCATTCCGCGCGATTCCATCCATTCTCGCATTGCGCGTGCTTCGGCGTCATCGACCTGTGTCGTTTCGTAGTACAGCGAGGATTGACTAAGACGTTCCTTGAATACGCCGGTGGGGTGCAGCAGATGATCGGGAATGATCGCATTGAACATGCCCATGCAGCCTTCGTCAAACACGCCCATGATCGCCTTTTCTCGCCGCAATTGTTCGGCCAAGGCGGATCCGAGCCGACGTTCCTTGCCTGGCACCTTGACGTTCTCGAGCCGCGTGACGTGTCCAGTCTTATGCTTCAAAGTGCCCTTTTCGAGCCATTGCTTGAGCCCTCGCACGAAGAACTTGTCGGTAAAGTCCTCGCTCCACAGCGTGGAGTATTTTCGGCCCGCTTTGGTCAGCGAGCCATTGAGGTTGAGCATGCCGACCAGCCCCGGCCAGATGCCCGACCAGTTGGCCACGGTAAGCACGGGCCCCTGATGCGCCAGCAAACCGCTGAGCACGTGATGAGAGTATTGCCAGACCGCCTCGGCCACGATGAGCTTGGCCTTGGGATCGATTTCTGAAAAGACCTGCATCCCTTCTTTTTGCGATCCGATGAAGCCATGCTGTTCGGCGGATTTATAAGGATGAGCGCGCAACACTTCGTAGCCCGCATCGGCCACTGCGCGGCTCAACGATTCTTCCATTTCCTGCTGGGCTGGCCAGCATTTCTGGTTGGCCGACAGGCGCAGATCGCCACTGGCGACGAGCATTACCTGATGCTTTTTGATCTTGTTGGGCTTCGATGCAGTGGGAAACCGATAATCCGTCATGCCTTGTGCTCCACAGGTGCCAATATCGATGTTGATTGAGAAACCGAACGGAAATCGCGCCTCGCCGCTTCACTCGAAAATGATTTCGACCTGACTCCAATATCCAGCATCCAGCTTGTCGTCTGCCGATGCATTGGAAAGTTCCAATTGCACCGTCTGACCGGCTAGCGGGCTCAGATCGAGTGAAACTGTTTGCCACGCTGCCTTGGCACCTTCTCCGCCCACGCGCGATCGGTGCAATTGCCGGCCGTTGGCCGCGACGATCAAGTTCCAAGTTCCCTTCGGCTCGTGGGAAACGTTCAAGACCAGCCGCGTACGCCGATCTTTGGGCACTTCGAGGGCCCGCTCGAGCACGCATGGTTTTTCCTGGCTAATGGGCCGAGTTCGCAATACGTAGGACTGGCCCGCGTGTTCGGCGACGATGGCCAGTCCGGGCTTGCCGACTTGCAACGTCCTGAATCCCGGCGCGACCTCTCCGACAATCGAAAGGAACTGGTTTGGCTTGTTCGTCTCGACCGCGGCGGGCGGCTGAGAGCCGGATACTTTTTTTGCCGCGGGATCGGCGGGCGGTTTGTCCAAAGTCAGAAGGGCAAACAAATCGGCGAGCTCGAGCGGCTTGAGTTGCTTCTCGAGATCCTCTGGCATCAGTGATAGTGAACTAACTTTGACTGCTTCGACATCCTGCCGAGCGATCGTTTCCAGCTTGCCCCCTTGCACCTTCAACACCACGTGTTGATCGCTCTCCTCCGCGACCAAGCCGGTGAACACGCGACCGTCCGCCGTCACCACCGTGCGCGCCTGATACGACGCACCAATCACAAGGCTCGGATCGAATACGTTTGACAACAATTGCTCGAAAGAATTGCGGCCGTTCAAAGTAATATCCGGGCCGACGTCCTGGCCTTCGCCGTGAAGTTTATGGCACTGCCCGCAGACTCGCTGGAATACGGCTCTTCCAGCGACCGGATCGCCTGGCGTACGCCGCAAGAAGGAGCGCATGCGGGCGATCACTTCTTCGCGGTTTTGATCGCGCGCGTCGCGAATGCTCCCCCAATGTTTTTTGATTTTCTCACTGAGCGCGTCATCGGCTTTGACCAACAGGTTGCGCACTTGGTTTGCATTCAAAGCGGAAGCAGGGATTTCGCCCTTGCCGATGGCCTCGAGCAAACGCTCGAACCATATCCGGCGGGTGGTCAACAAGTCGATGGCTGGAGCGCGCAACGGAGTGTCGAATCGAGAGTAGTTTGCCAGAACGACCTGACCGACCCAATCCGCATCCAGATCGGACAAATCGTGGAGCGCCGTGATGGCGAGCTCTTGTTGAGAATTCGCGCTGGCCAGGAGATCGCCAATCGACGATTCGAGCGATTCGTCCCGGGCGGCGATCAGAGCACGCAGCGCTTTGAAACGGCGATCGAGTGGTTGCCTAGCGGATGCAAACACCGATCGAGCGACGGTCTGGCCACGTGGGTCTTTCCAAGTGGCCGCCAGCAGCGCCGCGGAGCCATAGAGTGGATCGCTCGATGATCCGGATAGAATCTTGGTCACCACCTCATCGATTTGACCTCGCACGCGCGCTAGCTCGTCGGCGCCAATCTCATGGTTTTCAATGCGAGCCGCGAGCGAGTCGATACATTTGGTCAACGATTTCGGATGAGTCGTCGAATCGCTATACAACAATTTAACGAGCGCCCCGATCGAATTGGGATCCTTGCTGGCCAGCATGCGATCGATGACTCGCGGCATGAACGTAGCGACCGCTGGTAAACTCGCTAGCGGCTCCTGAGAGACCAGCGCCAGATACTCTTCGCCGTGCTTCTCCAACAAAGGGTGCAGATTCTGCCACACGATATGCGGGATCAACTTGTCGTCGCCGCTCTTGGCCAGCACTTCGAGCAACATCGGCAGGGCGCCCGGACCCTCGGTTTTTCGAGCCGCAACGGCGACCTGCAAACGCACCTCGGGCGCCGGATCCGCCGTCATCGAGCGCACCTTCTTGCGCAGGAGTGAATCCAGTGGCGAACAGTCCCCCGCCGCACGCACTCCCCAAGCTCGCAGGGTCGGGTCGGTATTTGCCAGCAATGTCTGGTGGAAATCCGGCGCCAAAGGGCCGCCGCCGAGCAGCGACCACAACGCGTGCATGCGGGTAGATCGCGGCGCGGAGCCGTCGTTCACCAACCGCTCCAGTTGCGGTCGCGTCTTCGGATCGTTGCGCTCGCTCAAGATCCGCTGCGCGATGTCCCGAAAATAAACATTCGGGCTACGCAGCCGATCCACGAGCTGTGAAGCGGTTTCCGTCGCCAAATCAAATCGCTCCGCGCGAGGCGAATTCTGATAGCGAACCCGATAAAGACGGCCTTTGAGCCGATCGATGCCTTCTGGATCGCGGCGCGCGTCTTGATAGCAGTGGTAACGGTCGTACCAGTCCAGAATGTAGAGACAACCGTCGGGCCCCGTCTTTTGCACCACGGGCATGAACCAGGCGTCGTTGGCCGACAGAAAGTCGGGCGCGGCTTCTCCCTGATACGTCGAACCGTCTCGCGTGAGGACGTCAACGTTGATGCCGTTGCCATGAATATTGCCCATATAGAGCCGCCCGCGATAAGCCGGCGGGTAGGCGTCGCTGTCGAAGAAATGGATTCCGCAGTAAGCCGCCTTTTGGTGTTTGTGTTTGACGATCGAGCTCATGGGCGAAGTGAACGGAGGATACGGGCCGCCTTGTCGAATGTAGTAGCCGCTTTCGGCCAGGTGCCAGAGGTGATCGATGACGCAGGCGCTGACAAAGGCGCTGCCTTCATCGTCCCAGGCAACTCCCCAGGGATTGCTGGTTCCCTGCGCGAAAACCTGAAATTCGCGCGTGCGCGGGTGAATGCGAAACAGCGCGCAGGTGAAATCGAATTGCTTGTCGCCTTGCTTGACGCGACTTTGATTGAAGACGCCGTTGAGGCCATACAGCCAACCATCGGGGCCCCAAGTCAGCGAGTTGGGCAGCTCGTGCGTGTCGTCGCGACCAAACCCCGTCACGACGACTTCCTGTTTATCGGCCTTGCAGTCGCCATCTGTATCTTGCAAGAACAGAATGTCGGGCGAATTGGCCACCCACACCCCGCCATATCCAACGGCAATGCCGGACGGAATATTGAGGCCTTCGGCAAACACGGTGAATTTATCGGCCTTGCCGTCGCGGTCGGTATCTTCCAGAACTCGGATCCGGTCGCGCCCCGGGCCAGGCTCCAAGCGTGGGTACTCGAGACTCTCCGTGATCCAAATCCGGCCGCGCTCGTCAAAAGTCATCGCCACCGGATTGACGATGTCCGGTTCGCTCGCCACGAGCTCGACGCTGAAGCCTGGCGGCAGGGTCATTTTTTGCATCGCCTCCTGGGGCGAAAGCGGCGGACCAGGAGGTTTGTCCTGAGCGTGCGGAATGACTTCGGCAGCCTTGGCCGGTGCCCAAGCCGAAAGCGTCGCGCCTAGAAAAAGCACACCGCAGGCAGCCCAAAAGGAGAATCGCTTCATGTCGGTGCTCGTGGCGCCCACGATGGGATGATCGTCGGAGAAACGCGGCCTGCCGCCGCGTAAAACGCTGATTATGGGCAGACGCCCTTCGTCTCGCAACAGGCCCAACGCGCGGGAACCCGCGGCTCTCGTCGCTTGACATATCGTGCGCGCTGCGAGCAGAATTGAATGAGACACCGTAGAGGCCAGTAGAGGCTATCCGAGAACCGGCGGGGACTGTCCCAATTTTGCGGTGCCCTGGGAGCAAAATGGGACTGTCCCCTTCTCCGAGACGGTTCTCGGATAGGCTCTTATTCTCATTTTGGAAATGGTCGTTTTATGCAGCTTTCTTCACGGTATCTCAAGAGATTTGCATTCTTACTGGGAGCCTGGTTTTGTGCCCTTCTGAGCGGTTGTGGCACGGCCGACTACGAACAGTTAGCATCCCGGCGCGTCGAGGAATTTCGAGGGTCAGCGCCGTTCAAGACTCTGTTCGGCCCAACCGAGTTGGCCGATACGCCGATCCGCATCCGCGTGCCGATGATCTTCAAGAATTCGTATATGGAGAACAGTGCGCATCCGGACGACGGTGCCCGGATCAGCCCGGATCGGCTTCAGCCGCCGTTTCTGCCGCTGCCCGGCTTCAAAGTGTGCTACGAGAGTATGTTTGGCGTCGCTGGGAAGCCGGTCCCTTATTACTGCTATTTGGCGGCCGTTCCGGCCAAGCCGGGCGATGCGGACAAATTGGCCGATCAACTGATGGCGGCGTTAAAAGAGAAATTCAAGGAAACTCCAGATACCTGGGAGTTGGTCGACGCTGCCACGCCAACGACCAAGTCGCTCCCTTGGAAAAAAATTCGCGTGACAGCCGATCAGAGTTTTCGCTCTTTCGATGGACAAAAGGTCAGCCCCGGAACCCTGCCGGGTATCTTCGAGCTTTGGCTGCACGATGCTCCCGGATACATCGTGCTGGTTGGCTGGCGAGTTGCCGTTGGCGCTGAAGGCGCGGAGGCATGGGTCGATCCTACCCGGCCGAACGCCCCAGCGAGCGAGCCTAAGCTCGATCTCGCAAAGATGCCCGCCCTGACCGCAGGCAGCTTGACGATCGAATCGGCCGCGCCGGCCGAAGGCGCGGCGCAGTGACGCAAGGCGTCGGTCAAGCAAGTGCAACCGCAAAGCAGCGAACGTGCCGGTAGTGGGTCAATCTGAACTTGCCCAGCATCGCTCGTGCCAATCGTGTCCACACCAAAGACACTGGCGAGCGAGTGGCGTTTTCAGGACGCGATTGCAAGATGTGCAGCGATTTATTGTCACCCGGCCATCGGCAATTTCGCTCAGGATACGGTCACCGACACGAACCTGAAAAGCACGAATCCCATCCAGATCATTGCCAATCAACTGAAGCGCTTGCTCGTCCGCTTCCGCGTTATATTTGGCCAAGAGCATGGTCCGAACCCCCTCGCTTTCGGAATGCTTGGCTTTTTCGCGTAGCATGCCCAGCCTTTCCGCGCGGCGCTCAAGAGGCGTCATGAGTTCCTGCTTGTTAAATGACACGTACCGGTAAACCTCTTGGGCTTCGTCGTAGTGTTGGTCCATCGCCCCATTATAGGCAACGTTGACAGGCGCGCCAGCCGAGCCATAACTGATTTCAGACCGACCCACTACCCGCGTGCCGTTAAACTTGCGGC
>JAYVCO010000495.1:0-7070 GCA_043749935.1 Planctomycetia bacterium | reverse complement strand
GCCAAGAGCCAGATCGGCTCGGGCAGCAAGGTGCCGCGCGAGGGTACGGTGTTCATCTCGGTGCGCGATGCCGACAAGCCGGCGATCGTCGACCCGATGCGCCATCTCGAGGCCGCCGGCTTCAAGATCGTCGCCACCGGCGGCACCCAGCGCTACCTGGTCGAGAACGGCGTCGCCGCGCAAAAGATCAACAAGGTGCTGGAAGGGCGACCCCATATCGTCGACTCGATGAAAAATGGCGGCATCCAGCTGGTCATCAACACCACCGACGGCCAGAAATCGATCTCCGACAGCCGCGACATCCGCCGCACCGCGCTCCTGCGCAAGCTCCCCTACTACACCACCATTCCCGGGGCGCTGGCCGCCGTCGAAGGCATCATCGCCTACCGCGAAGGCAACCTGACGGTCCGGCCGCTGCAGGATTATTTCAAGGACTGATGGCATTGCGGCTGGAGGAATCCGGGCGGCTCCGCGCCTACCTCACGACCCCCACCCTTGATCCCTCCCCTCAAGGGGGAGGGAGACGAGGGAGCCGCAAACTCATTGCAAAAAGAGTAGCTTAGGCGGTCCCGCATGGTCCCCTCCCCCTTGAGGGGAGGGTGGCGGCAGCCGGGTGGGGGTCGCGAGGCTTGTGCGGCTGCACCATGAGCCGCCGACGCCATTTACTTCGGGATAGACCTCGGTGATGGCTTCCTGAGTGGTTTTGCCACTGACCGCGTCGCTCACGATGCTTTTGCGTTTCAGAATTGGAGGCGTGAGCTGCGGCGAAAAGCAGATTTGACTGACTTCTTTGTTGGTCCCGCCGAGGATTTCAATCTCTTGCGTCTCGCAGCGAATCTCGCGGCCGGCGATCGTCAACAGTTCGGGCTGTAGCGGCTTGATGGAAACCGTTTGACCGATGTTCTCGCCCGCATATCCTTGCTTGATGATCTGCTGCGGCGAGAGAAACCGCTGACCTGCAATCTCGACCGTGACCTCGACTTTCAAGGTAACTCTGTCCGGCGTGACCTCCTCGAGCGATGTCTTGTTGTCCGTCGTGCTCGAGTTTGTCAGATTACCTTGTTCGTCGAAGCTTTCCGTAACGATCCGGACGCGTCGCCACGAGCCCTTGCCGAATCGTCCCCAGGCATGTGCCTGTTGCAGGATACCCGTTTCCTCGGCGCAGGGAGCCGGCAGGGCAATGCCGAGCTGGCCTAACATTGCCAAGAGGACGACGATGTGTAATCTGGATATCCGCAACGCGATTGCTCCAACTTCGGACCGTGGCGGCTCGCGCCAAGCACTCCGGCCCGAATCCCCTGAATAGTGGTCCATATCATACCTGGGTCCAGCCGAGTTTTCATTCTTAAACCCTGCCCGCGGCCGGGAAAAAGTGTACACACGGAATAGAGGTTCTCTGGATGCCAGGTTGTCTCAATGCTGGTGCCCCTTGCAAATGCCGCGACAAACGTGACTTACCTGCAGCTCGCCTGGGGTGACTCGGTCGCTTTCGTCGCCAAAACCATCAACAGCACGGCCCCCGTGCTGATCGCGACGTCGGCGACATTGAAGATGCCGGTCCGCAAAGGCCCGACGCCCACGTTCAAGAAATCGATGACCAGGCCGTCGAAACGCATGCGGTCGATTACGTAACCCGCGGCGCCGCTCAACAACAGTGCGCACGCCAGGAGCCGCAACGGAGACATATTCCAATGCCACACGAGAGCCCCGCAAATGCCAACTGCCAGCAGTCCATTGACGAGCGTCAGCAGAATCCACCTCGCCCCGGCCGACATGGTTCCGCCAAGTCCCAGAAAAGCTCCGGGGTTTTCAGCGTATTCCAAACGGAATACATCACCCAGGTAGCTTTGTGGCGGCTGGCCTTTCAATTGCTCCAGAGCGATTCCCTTTGTCACCTGGTCGCAGCCTACGCAACAGGTCAGGAGAATCAACACGAAACACAGTCGCGGTGACCGACTCGATGGACAAAACATGGGCAAATTACCTCCTTGAACGTGTCGTTGCACCTCGGACGCAACGTGGTCAATTAGTCGCCGGCTCAGGCTCGATCGTCACTATAACTTACAGGGTCCACACGCGCCAGCGCAGGCATGATTCCTCGCATTTGGCCGCTCATCTCTGGCCCCGAACTTGCACAGCCGTACCGCGGTCGAGCAAGAAAAAACCCAGCGCATCCTGCAAGCGTGTGCCACCGAGGGCTAGCGGACCTTCGACGACCGTACGCTGTTCGAGGCCAGGCCGGCCTGGGCTGCCGAGGGAAAGCTCTCGTCATTGGCAGCAGCTTGCACGGCGCGATCGGTCTTGGATTGGGTCCAGGCGGGCAACAGTGGCGAGGCGCAGCCGGCAGCCGTCGCGCTGACCAGCGCGAGCATGGCGGCCCCAATGGAGCGGGCCAGATCAGGATGCCGGAGAGAAAGGAGCTGCATAAGTCGGTCGCGCGTTACGGATGGATCTGTTTGAGCTTCATCCAATCCTTGATCGTTTTGGGCGGCGGCGGCGGTTCGGAGTAGAACAAGGATTTGAAGAATCCAGGTTTCTCTTGCTTGGACTTGGACGATTGCAGGCCAGTGGTTCCGCTCTGACGAACTGGCGTTTGTTTTTTTGATGCCAACAGACTGGTCGGGCTGCTGACCAGTTTCTTGGTGCTTTGCGAGAGGCTGCTGACGATTGGGACGCTCGAGCCGCCAGTGTTTTTGGCCGGTGTCGAGGCTTTCGTGCGACTCGCAAACGGGAGCCAGGATGCATGGGCCTGGGCCGGCGCAAACGTGACCAGGGTCAGGCCTGCAATCAGCAAGATTGGCTTAGTGGTTCTCAAGGGAAGATCTCCTCGGATGTGACACCGCCACTACGGCCTTTTGGCCAACCGCTCGCAACAATGTGGGGGCGGAGAATCGCAAAATAGCCCCCTGGTGTCCAGAGTGGTTTCGGCGAGGGTCACGACTCAGCGAAATCGAGGATTTCGAGCGGCGAAATCGACTTACGATTAGAAAAACCGGCGCAATGGGTGCTTTTGGGCCTGGGGTTCCTTGCAGGCCAGGCAAGGCGGTCTTAGATTAGGGAGGCGGGCAGTCCGCTCAGGCGATTACCAAGGATCGCTGGAAGTTACGGTCATTTCGGCGTTTAGCATGCTCCAACAGACGATCGGTTTCATCGGTGCCGGGCAAATGGCTCGCGCGCTTGCCAGCGGCTTTGTCAAAGCCAACCTGATCGCTGCGGAGCGAATCCTGGCCGCCGACCCGCTCCCGGCCGCGCTGAAGGGCTTTCAAGATGCGGTCCCCGGCTCCCGCGCCCTGGCAGACAACGCTAGCATTGCAGCGCAGTCGGACGTGATCTTCCTGGCCACGAAGCCACAACAGCTCTCGGCAGCGCTCGGCACCCTGCAAACGGCGGCCACCGGCAAGCTGGTTATTTCAATCGCGGCTGGCGTCAATCTCACCACGCTGGGCACCGCGCTCAGCGGCTCGAGACTGGTACGCGTGATGCCCAACACACCCTGTTTGATCGGCCAAAGCGCTAGCGGCTACTGCCTCGGCGCGCGGACGACGGCTGCGGATGGCCAATTAGTGAATCAGTTGCTTTCGGCCGTCGGGCGCGCGTTTGCGCTGGAAGAAAAATTGCTCGATGCGGTCACCGGACTTTCCGGCTCGGGGCCGGCGTTTGTTTTCGTGATCATCGAGGCCTTGAGTGACGGTGGCGTGCGGATGGGATTGCCGCGAGACGTTGCAACGGCCTTGGCCGCTCAGACCGTGCGCGGCGCGGCCCAAATGCTGTTGGAAACCGGCGAGCATCCGGGTGTGTTGAAAGATCGCGTGGCCAGCCCAGGAGGCACCACGATCGCGGGCCTCGAGGCACTAGAAAATGGTGGCCTACGTGGTACGTTGATGGCCGCCGTTGAAGCCGCAACGCGCAGATCGATCGAACTAGGGCAAGTATAATTATCGTCGAGCGCGGCTTGTCGCGGCAGCGAGTTTTCGGGCCGGCCTTTTTTGAGAGTGGTTGGACGGGGTCAAAAGTATTATGTCGATTTTCTGCGTTGTGGATGACAAGCACGTGCCTCTGTATCGCGTGATGTGGGTGGCCGCGACTCCGCACTTTTGCGGAGCGGACGATTGCGAACGTGAAGGCCAGTACGAGATCCGGCTCGAACAGGGGGAGTCCGTGTGGGCCAAGCAAAACGAGCGCGATGGCATGCTCCAGGCGCTCGAGACCTGGCAAGGCGGCCTGGGACCCCCGGATGAAGAATGGGAGAGCTAGTCGCCTTGGGCGGGTGAATCTCCTGGTGCTTGGCTTCGATTGGGACCGTTTAGGACACGTGAGAACGGGCGAACGATATGTCGACTTTCGAACGGGACGAATACAAATGGCGCGAAACGTATTTCGTGCTGTTCGATTCCTGCAAGCGTCCCACCTTGAAGAGCATCGAACGGGTCTTGCGCAACTTGAGCGATCGCTTTGAGCTGCTCAATGCCCAGGCCGACGAGGATGGCCGCTTCGAGTCGCTCACGATCATGGCGCCCGACGACTACGCCGCGATCGACATTAGCTTCGAGTCGGGCGAGGAAGTGACCGAGCAGGGCGCCGCGTTCTACGAGGAATTGAAATCCTCGGTCGGCGACGATGAGGAGCGTGCCAAGCTAAAACGGCTGCCCAAGTGCGACGCAAGATTCGATTTGCTGCACTTCGAGCATACGACGGCCGCCGCCGGTCAAGGGGACGACGAGCTCGATGAAATGCTCGACCCCAGCGCTCTGCTGCTGGTGTTGGACGCGCTGGTGGATCTGGCAGACGGCGTGGGCGTTGATCCGCAATCGGGCACGCTGCTATGATGATGGCACGCCAGCCGCTGCCGATTTAGTAGTGCAGACTCGCGATTTTCCCTTCATTTCCACGTTGCTATCCAAGCCACGGCTGTTCCTCGAGATTCCAATCCATGCTTGCCAAAGACATCAAGAACGGCACGGTCCTCAACTACAACAATGCGCCGTGCATCATCGAAACGATCAGCGTGAATAGCCCTTCGGCGCGCGGCGCGGCGACGATTTACAAGTATCGTGCCCGCAATCTGGTGACAAAGCAAAAGATCGATATCGTGTTGCGCGGCGGCGAGGGCCTGGACGAAGCCAACTTCGAGCGCCGAGCGGTGAAGTTCATGTACGCCGACCCGACGCACCTGCATTTTCTCGACCAAGAGGATTACAACCAGTATTCGCTCCCGCGCGAGGACATCGATCGCGAGATTCCGTATCTGACCGAAAATCTCGAAGGCGTGCAAACGCTCATTTACAACGACGAGTGCGTGGGTCTGCAACTGCCGATGGTCGTGGAGTTGAAAGTCACCCAGTGCGATCCCGGCGTGCGAGGCAACTCAGCCACCGGGCGCACCAAGCCAGCCACGCTCGAAACGGGGCTGGTGGTGCACGTGCCGGAATATCTGGCCGAAGGAGAGACGGTCAAAGTCGATACGCGCACTGGCGAATTTCTTTCGCGAGTCTGAACCAATTCCGCGATTACTTCTTGCCCTTCTTGGCGCTCGACTTCTTTTTGGTCGATTTGGCCGCCGGGGTTTTGGCGGGAGCTTTTTTGACTGCGGTCGACTTCTTTGCCGACTTCTTGGCAGTCGGGGCGGGCGTGGCCTTTTTCTTGCCCTTCGAAAACGCGCTTTCCCAACCTTCGGAATACTTCTTCGTCGTACCGACACGAATAATCGTCACGTTATTTACCTCTCTAGAATTCTTTTAAGTGCGACTGTCCGCGGCCTAATAGCCGCATCCACAAACGTCTGCCTCTAGATATAGAGACCTAAGCGTGGCAAGGTCAAGAGCCGGAGTGCTGAAACACGACGGGGCGACACCGTCATCGAGCCAACGCGAATCGGTCAGACCCGCTCGCGTTCAATGTTGCAGTTTCTTGTAGCGGATTCGATGGGGCTGGTCGGCTTCCATTCCCAGGCGTTCTTTCCGTTGGGTTTCGTACGTGGCAAAATTGCCTTCGCACCAGTGGGCGTAGCTATTGCCTTCGAAAGCCAGGATGTGCGTGGCCACGCGATCGAGAAACCAGCGATCGTGGCTGATGACGACCACGCAGCCCGCGAAATTCAAGATCGCCTCTTCCAGGGCCCGCAGGGTGTCGATATCGAGATCGTTGGTCGGCTCATCGAGCAAGAGCAGGTTGCAGCCGCAGCGCAGCAGCTTGGCCAAGTGGACGCGGTTCCGTTCTCCGCCCGAAAGGTCGCCGACCTTTTTTTGCTGGTCGGTGCCCTGGAAATTGAAGCGGGCCACATACGTGCGGGCGTTCATCTTGCGATTGCCCATGTCCAGCGTGTCGTGGCCGCCGGAAATTTCCTCGAACACTGTTTTGTTCGGGTCTAGCGCGTCGCGGCTCTGATCGACGTAGCCCGATTCCACGGTGTCGCCGATGCGAATCTCGCCTTCGTCCGGTTCCTCTTGGCCGAGCATCATGCGGAACAGCGTGGTCTTGCCGACGCCGTTGGCGCCGATGACTCCCACGATGCCACCCGGCGGCAGGCGGAAACTGAGGTTCTCGATCAGCAATTTGTCGCCATAACCTTTGGAAATGCCTTTGGCTTCGACGACCAGATCGCCCAGATGCTTGCCCGGCGGAATCTGGATTTCCAATTCGGCTTCGCGATCTTCGAACTGCTCTCGCGACATTTCCTCGTAGGCTTTGATACGCGCCTTGCTCTTGGCCTGCCGGGCCCGGGGCGCCATGCGAATCCACTCGAGTTCGCGGGCGAGCGTTTTCTGCCGGGCCGAGGCCGCCTTCTCTTCTTTGACCAGACGGTCCTTCTTCTGCTCCAGCCAGGAAGAATAGTTTCCTTCCCAGGGAATCCCCTGGCCGCGGTCGAGCTCCAAAATCCAGCCCGCGACGTTATCGAGGAAATAGCGATCGTGCGTGACCGCCACGACCGTGCCGTTATATTCGGCCAAATGCCGCTCCAGCCAGGCCACGCTTTCGGCGTCCAAATGGTTGGTCGGTTCGTCGAGCAGCAGCAAGTCGGGCCGCTGGAGCAGGATCTTGCACAAAGCCACGCGGCGTCGCTCGCCGCCCGA
>JAYVCO010000494.1:0-9839 GCA_043749935.1 Planctomycetia bacterium | reverse complement strand
TCGCGGTAGCGGCGGGCGAGTTCGGTCGAGTTGGCACTCATCGGCACGAGTTTGTCCTCGTCGCCGTGAATGTGCAGAATCTTGACGCCGGCCTTGGCTAGCGGAGCGAGATTGTCGATGGGATTGAACTCGGTGGAACGACGATCAAGCTCCAAGAGCGAAAGGCCGTAATCCAGCCCCTTCGCCGGAAAGGCGACCACGTTTGGCAGGGTTGGCCAACTGCGGAAATCGGTCGCCGGACAGATGCCCGCGATACGGTCGACGCACTCCGGATGGCGAAAAGCCCAACCATAGGCGATCAGGCCGCCGTGGCTTTGTCCCATGATCCGAGCCCGTTTGTGCAAACCATGATCGGCAACCATGTGTTCGTGGAATTCTTGGCAGACATCGGCCGCGGCCGGACTGCCGCAGGAGTGTCCAACTTCGACGCCCGCGACGTGGAAACCGGCGGCCAGTGCTTGTTCAAGATAGTTGCGGTGCTGCAAATTGCCAAACCCATCGTTGATCCCGAGCCAAAACGGAAACTCCCACAGCCAGCGTCGTTGTGGATCGACCGTGCCCGTGGGCTTGACGAGATAGGCCAAACGATCGTGTACCCGCAGTTCAACCAACTCGCCCCCGCGATAAGTGCCCGCAATCTTGGTGGGAATCGTGAGAGCGGCGCGGTCCGCATCGGACTTCGAGACCGGCGACGCAGGTTCGTCGGCAGTTGCCTTGGGGACAATCATCAGCAAGCCGAAAAACAGCGAGACAACCGCTAGTCGAAAGCTGCCGATCATGGTTGCTTCTCCGTCAATGAAATCGGAAATGAAATCCCGCCGCGTTCTGAATAGTTTGGGATACGCCTGAAATCGAATCGGCTATCGAGTCGCCTCATCGGACGGCACTATTGTATCAAGCTCGTGTCGGCACAACTTCCGGTGCTGTATCTCTCGCCAGATGCAAACGCACCGGCGAGGGCCACCGAATGTTTGTCCTCATCTCTGATTCCTGCGCGATAATCTGCCCGCGTGCGTTACGAGCCCAGGCTCGTGACGTGAGCAATGGCTATTGCCGCCAGTCGCCAGGACAGGTTGCTAGCACCCCACCGTGTAGATCTTGTATTGCTGGCATTCCATCTGGATTAAACGGGGGGCCAAGGCCACAGTTCCCGTCGAGTTTAGCGGTTGTACTGATTATTCCTGCGTGCAACGCCGACATTGGATGAGATGCTCGTCCGACAGGCATCCAGGAACGCATCGAGCGCAATCCAAACGCGTCAAGCCAAAAAGCATAGAGAGGGATCACATGCCTATCAAGCACTGGTTCATCGTAGCTGCGACTGCGCTGATTTTGGTCGCGCCAATGAACATGGTGCGGGCGGCGGATCCAACTTCAGATTCCTTCCCTGAGGATCCTGAGGTTGTTTCAGCAGTCCCAAGCGAAGACTCCGCCAGCGACCAAGATCTCTACCAACCAACAACTAATCTCGCGCTCAATGTCAGTGTTCCCAATCTCACGCAGGGTTTTCAGTATCACGCGGGACTACTTTATCTTCAACCGAGCGCTGACAACTTAGGCTATGCGGCCCTAACGACCGAGAAGAACTTCGCTTCCCCCGTGCCGCTGGCGTCACCCTATTGGCAAATCGAGAGCTTGAGGCCTGGTTTTCAGCCCGGCTTCGAGGTGGGAGCCGACTATGCTTTTGCCAGACCTGGAACCGACTTTCAAGCCAACTGGCAGCATTTGCGCACCTCGACGTCCAACGCAGCTAGTGCGGGAAACGGTCAATGGATTTCGCCATTTTCTCAAACAGGACCACCGACAGCAGACAGTTACGATGAGCTCTATAATCGCACGGGTGTAAACTTGCTGCGGTCGGCGACAGGGCAGGTGAATTTCGCGTACGACCAGGCGAACTTCGACTTTGGGCAATACATCAACATTTGCTCGTCTCTGACAGTTCGCTTCTTTTCCGGACTGAGTTTCGCCCGAGTCCAAGAGCGACTTGTCTCGTCCTTCTTCGGGGCGCCTCCGGCTGCGAATGCGGTGTTCCCAGATAACGTACCGCTGTACCTATCGCTGAATAATACGTCCACCTTCTCCGGCGTCGGCCCGCGGTTGGGCTTTGAGAACTCTTATCAGACTCCGAGCGGCTTGCGCTTCACGAGTCAACTGGCGGGGGCCCTGTTGATTGGCCAGACGCAGCCCTCTCAATACCTGTTTACGGCCACGGCCCCGGGCCTGGCTTCCATCGGAATACCGGTCAATAACGAGGGGATTTACAGCAACCGCCTGACGCACGTCGTCTACGCTGCGAATGCCAAGTTGGGATTGGGCTATTCCCGCGTTTTGTCCAACGGTTCCGTGTTCACTTTTGACGGCGGTTATCTGGCGGCGGTCCTCGTCAACCCGTTCGCGGGCTACGAGACGAATAGTAACATTCTCGCTATCCAGATCGGCTCGCTTTCGAGCGGCAGCATCAGGCAGACGCTGAGTAACTTTTCGGCGAATGGCTTTTATCTGAATGCCGGCCTCCAATGGTAACCACCCTCAGAGATCGGGGCGCCACCGATCAATTCGACGCGTCATTGCCGGCTCTCTTGTGAAGGCTTCGACATTCGCGTTAGCTGCCCGTTGAGTAAATCAACAGCTTGCTAGCGATTGTGCGGTCAAAGCCATCAACCGATCTGGCTGTTCACGCGACGCGTGGCTTGATAGAGACCGAGGCCTAGCAAGATCACCAATAGCGAAATGGCCGCCGTGAGCAGCCTCGTGTCGTTGATCAGGCGATTGAAGAACGAATCGCCAGTTACGACGTCCTCCGAGAGTATGCCTTGCTCGCCTAGAGTGGCTGCCAGTGGAATGTAACCCGCGTTCAGCGAGGCCGTGAGTGCCGCCGTATCGTAATTGGGCGGGGCGACGTCACTTCCGCCGTACGCCAGACGATATTCCGCTTTGGGGTCGGCCAAGAAAACAACCTCGTAGACCGACCCGCGCGCGGTGACGCCAGTGATCGTTAGTGGCGGGCTGTCGCGGTTCTCGATGACCAGGCGGTAGCGAGGCTGCCGCGTTTCGGGTATCGCAATTGCAAGATTCGTGCGGTCAAGTCTACGCACGTCGATGCGCGAGACATTGCCCGAGGCGATCGTGAACCAAGAGCTTCGGGCTCCCTGTTCCCGCTCGGTCTGAACCTGTGCGGACCGGCTGAAGTTGCGAGCCTCGGTGACAAGCGAAAGCGAGGTAAGTGGCTCGCGGCGCGAATCGAGAGTGACGTGCGTCTGTTTGGCATCGGCGTCTTCGGATACCGCCATGCTCGAGAGTGGATAGTCGGCTTGTTGATCGCCGGTGACGCGATCGCGAATCACATCTCGCCAGAAATCGATGCGTTCGATGCGGAATGGCCGCCGGTCGATGATCAGGCGTTCGGATTTTTCCGTGACTTCGCCTCCGCGCAAACGGCGCGTCAGCTCCATCAATTGCGATTCCTGCTCCTTGGTGACGTCGTCGATCGTAATGCGGATGCGTCGGCGCGGCGCGTCGGCGGGTCTTTCGCCATCGTGGGCGGCGTCGGCCAAGGTCGTCCAATGAACCGTGTCGCTGCGCACGTCGATGTACTTGGCATAATCGAAGATCAGGCCATCGCTAAGCAACGGCTGCCAGTTTTGGCCGTCGGGAGAAAACTCAACCCGCACGCGTTGCTCGAAGTTTCGCAGAGGCGAAACGAGCCGCACGCCGTTCGGAGTGGGCTCTTCGCGTTCCAGCTCGAGGGTAATCTCCAGCCCGCCGTTGTCGAGCGGTTTGGCCGACGGCTGGCGGCGAGCGGTCCATGTGTCTTGAATCGTTTCGTCGCGTTTCGAGACAGCCTTGCGCACGATAAAAGCGACTTCTTTGTTGGCCGCGTCCAGCAGGCGCAGATCGGGCAGGCCAGCCCGCGTTACATCGTACACGTCGCTATCCAGCGGCACGGCAACCAACTCTTCCTTGTCGAGCGTCGGCAGAGAAAGCGGCTTGACATACTTCAAACTCGGCGGATCAGCCACTGCGAATGCCGCGGAAACGGTCAAACAAGCTGCCATTATTCCCGCCGAGAACGTCCGTCCATAGCGACGTGTCATGTTGGCTCATCCTGACTAGGTTCAGGCTCCACCAGGAACTTCTCGCGACGTCGTAAGTATCCGAACGAACCAGCCAGGAGCAAGACGCCCAGCACCACGAAAGCAATGATCCGATAGAGCTGATCGAGCCGGTCGAGGTCGACGAAGAACACTTTGGCAGAGACGATCGCAAATAGTAGCAGGCCCAGATAGCGGAGCACCACCTCATTCTTGGCGATGCCGCGAATAATCAAGGCGAGTGCGAAGATCGACCACAGAATAGAAACCCCTCCCGACTGCAAGCCAGGCACGTAAGCGTGCAGATACGTGTTCACTTCGAGCGTCGAGTAAATAAACAGCATTGCGAGGCCGGTGAGGCCGACGATGGGGCGCAATTGGGCCTCGGACATTCGGTCTTTCAAAATCATCCAGGTCACCATGAGAAAGCCGATCACCGGGGCAAAGTCGAGCAGCCGCATCGATGCATCGCGGAACGAATAGTCGCCGGCGTACAGCATCCGTTCGGTGATGTGCCAGGAAACGAGATCGAAGATGAACAGCTTGGCCACCACGGCACCCACGGCGACCAGCAGTACCCAGGCCATGACCTCCGATGGGCGTTTGAGGAACTCCAACAGCACCAAGATGCAGAACCCGATCCACAGGATTGTCAGGACCGGCAGCCGGGCAGGCGCATAGAAATAGCCAACCGTGTGATCCAGCTCCAAGTGCAGATAAAACAGCAGCATTCCGGCGGCCGCCACGACGAGCGCGCGAACCGCCAATGAAGCGCCGAGCCAGGCCGGCACATCATTCTCGCGGCTGATGGCCGTCGCCTCGTCACCGGTACCAGATGCGCCGGTCGCTTTCACATTGAGGATGCGATAGGCGACGCCGAACGACGCAATCGGAACGCCGAACGAAATCAGGCGTTCGAGGAGCTCGCGGAAGTAGGTTCGCTGCGGCATGTCGGCAATTGCCGCATGGCCAAAGTTGAGATAAAGGTCATGGGATCCAAAGCGGACCAGCACGATCGCAAACAGCAGGTAACTGAGGTGCCGCACGAACTCGCTGCCGAGCTTTTGCGCGACCCATAGCAGTACGACCGCCTGGATGGCCCAACTCGCGGTGATCCACTGGCCCGAGAGGACGAGCGGCATCGTGATCGCCAGAAAAAAAGCCGCCAGTCCCAAGAAAGAAACCAGCAACTCGCGATCGACCAGCCGGCGGCGCAAAAAGTAAAACACGTGGCCGATATAGAAGGCCGTGAGCGAGAGTGACAAGGCCGCGACCCAGTGGCGGCCATACATCTGGTCGATCATGCGATAACCGACCGCAAAGAACACGCCCGCATTGATCCATAGCGCCAAGAGATCGAGCAAGTTCGACTTCGCCTTGCGGACGATCTTGTACAAGAACGTCATCGTCGAGAACAGCACGAAGAACGCGGCTAGGAAGGGAAACACGTCCCAGAAATACGATTGCTCATAATCGTTCATCGCCGCAAAAAACAGACCGTAGGTGGCAAAGAAACTCAGATAGTTCACCAGCGGCCAGTTCTTCCAATAACAAATCACCAACACGCCCACGCCCAAGATCAGCATGTAACCGAATAGCCCGGGGAAATTGACGACTCCGGTCGAAAGGATGATCGGCGTGCCATAGCCGCCGATGATGCCCAGCACGGCCACCAGCATCGAGTCGAACCAAACGGCGATTCCACCGGCAAGCAGCGTGATCGCGCCCATCAAGGCAAACGCGGGCAGCGCCGCGATCAGGCCATAGAAATTGTTCGCGGCAAAGACACTGAAATAAAGTGTTGCCAGGCCGCCTCCCAGCAGACCCTGACCGAACACGTGATACCGTCGCCCCAATAACTGAGTGCCGGCCACGAGCATCGCCAGACCGGTCGCCGTTGTTAGCGCCACGCGAGCGCTCGGGCCGATCAAGCCGCGCTCGATCGAGTACTTCAAGAAAAAACCGACGCCGACCACCAGAACCAAAATGCCAATTCGCAGCAGCCACTGGCTGGCCACGGCATACTCCATCGACACGCCTTGCGGCACGTGCTCCTCGCCCACGATGATCCAATTCCAAATCCGCTCGAGCGTCTCCTTGGCGGCAGCTTCGAATCGGCTGGGAACGTGCGGCGCGCTTGAGAACGCTTGCATCGGATGCGGAGCGACCGGTTCGGTCTGTGGCCATTCGCGGAAGCTGGCCTCGGCGAGTTTCTCTCTCAAGCTCGGTGCCGGCAGCGGAGGTTTGAAGGCCGCGGGCACCTCAGGCTCAACAAGCACGGCCTCGACGGGTGTCTCCTCAGGCGCCGCTGGAACAGTCACTGGTGGCACGATCGGTTTGTCCGGCCGAGGCGCTTCGGCGGTCGACACTCTTGCGGCAGCGGCCTCCGACAAGCGACTTGCGCGTACGTCGGCCAACTGCTTGGCGATGTGGTCGAGATCTCGCGTGAAGGCCCGGAAGGCGTTCTGCTGGTCATCCCGCATCGCGCGGAGCAGATTGAAACTGCGGATGAGCAGATAGACGACGACTCCCAGGGCGATCAGCACCAATGGTTCCCGGAAAAAGAACATGCGATCTCCCGGATGAAATGTCGATTGAAGACACCAACGGGTCAAGCCGGCCAAGTCGCCCGGCCAGTCCTCAAAGTGGGCGCAACCCGTGTTGAAGGATAGCACGTGGCACGGGGAGAACAAAGCTCGCCCCGCTTACTGCATACTTAGCTGTTCCGGCCAATAAACCGATGGCCTCGTAGTATCCCGAGAGACGATCTGCACCCAGGAAAACGGCCGACAAACAAGGCTATTTCGCTGCGGATTCTTGTCGGTCCTCGTAGGTTGCCAACCAGTGGACGCCTTCGAACGGTTGGCCGTTGATCTCGGCGATGGGCCCGTGCAGCATGTTGATCGGCGGGCCCTGCTGCGGCGGTTCGAGAACGACGTCGCGACCGTGCGCGAGCGTGAGCCAGGTGCTACCCAGCGTTCCGAAATAGTACTCGCGGTCTTTGGGAAATTTGTTGGCGCGCGAGGCGTCGATCGGAATCCAGCCCACGTCCGCCACCCAGAACTGCGCCCAGCAGTGGCAATATTTGATCTCGCCAGCCGGCTTTTCCGGAGGCATCGGCAGACCGAACACATGATCGGCCGGAATCCCGCGCCAGCGGCACACGCCGATGAACACCGAATGAAAATCGGTGCAGTCGCCTGTCTTGCTGTCGCACGCCCAGACTGCATTTCCCTTTCCAGCGCCGGGAGCCAGATAGTTGTAAACCATCGTGCTGACCAGGTGATCATAGATCGCGCGGCCGGCCCGCAGGGGTTCGCCGGGTGGAAGCTTGATGCCACGCGCCAACTCGGTGATGCGACCCTTGATGGGAATCATCTGCGAGTCGTTCAGATAGGGAGTGAACTCCCCGGCCGGCACTTCCGCTTTGGTCGAAATCAGTTGTTTGGCCGCTGCGACGGTCGCTTCGCGCACTTCCGCGTCGTAGACCAACTCGACCTTGATTGGCGCGATGCCGGCGGACTTGCTTTCGCCGCCGGTGACCGACGGCAACTCATAGCGGCGATAGTACAAGCGGTTTCCAAAAGTCTTGTCTTTGGTGATGCGTCCCGCGCCCAGTTCGCTCTTGTTCAGCAAACGAATCGTCTGTCGCTCGTTCTCCGACGGCATCGGAATCCACAAGTCCACGGTCTTGGCGTCCGTCGGGATCTCGGCGATTTCGACAGTGTATTTCAGTCGGACGTTACGCACGACGGGCGGATCGGCCACAGCCTCGCCCATGAAGGCCAACACGAAAACAACCAACAATGACCGACAAGTGAGAGAGCGAATCATCGTGCGATGGTCCTTTCTGGCTAGTCCCAGGGCAAATCCGCCTTTGGCGTTGAAGCGCAACAATAGCGTGAACGTAGCGTGACGGCCGGTCGGCGTCAAATTTACCTTTTCCAACGGAAGCTTGGCGAAGTTCCGATCCTTGAGGAACCGCCAGTGAACACGGGCAAGGCGGCGAAGAGTATACCACCCGCGCCTTAGGCGACGCAGCGAAATAGACATCAGAGCTTCTTCGTCAAGCTTTTGGGCGCGCCCTTTCGTTCGGCAGTCCGCGAAACATCTCAGGAGCGCGTTTCCTTTTTGACCAACGGCCCTGGTGTAAAACATCGATACACAGACTTCCCGACCTGCGCCAGCCGAACCGCGAAGGCCAGGGGCCCACGGGTAATGATAAGCTGTGACGCCATTGGCTGGTCCTATCAAGTGAATAGTGTGTACATTGCGATATTGTCTCGCAGTCGGATTCCTTTAAGTCAACACGCCAATTATTTTGCAATCGCGCTAGCGCCACGAAGCGGTCAGCTTCGATGTAGCTGTTCACCGTGTCGTACCACCGGCGGATTCTCGGCAGTACCACTGCAATCCACGGAGATTTCTTGCGATGACACGGAAAATTACAGCAACTCTGGCCACGATTGCGTTGGCGATGGCAGCATCGGTCGTTTACGCCGACGAAGACCCGGCGCCAGAGCCAGATTGCGGCTCGCAATGCAACGCCTGCAATGGTGGCGGCGACGCGTGTGCGTTCGCCGAAGGTTGCGATCCTTGCGATGGCATGTTTCGCCGATTGCTGGGAGATTCCGGTTGCGATGCCTATGGCGGCTGCTGTGGCAAACCAAAACTGCTTGGGCTGTTCACCGCGAGCGATTGCCGGTTCACGGACTTTATTAGTCCGATGACGAACCCCGTGTATTTCGAAGACCCACGCAATTTGACCGAAGCCCGGGTCATTTTTCTGAATCATCAAATCCCGGGGTCCGTGCTCGGCGGCGGTGACGTGCAACTGCTAGCCACTCAATTGCGTGCCGCAATAACCGACCGGCTCTCGATCATTGCCACGAAAGACGGCTACATATTTGCGGGCAACGATGCGCCGCCCATCAACGGCTGGGCCAACGTAAACGCGGGACTGAAGTACAATCTCTACGCCGACCCCGCGCAGCAACGGCTGATCAGCCTGGGTACCCGTCTCGAGATGCCCGTCGGCTCATACCGCGCGCTGCAAGGCAATAGTGGTACCAGCGTGTTCGACCTGTTCTTGACCGGAGGCACACAACTGGGAGATTTGTCGCACGTCGTTTCCGCGGCGGGTTTCCGGCTGCCGACGGATCCCAACAAGCAGAACGAGCAATTCTATTGGTCGCTGCACTTCGACCGGCGGATGCAGAATCGACCGATCTACGGCCTGATGGAATTCAACTGGTACCATTGGATGTCGAACGTCGCGGGCGGAATCCCGGTCGGAGGGCTCGACCTGTACAACTTCGGTTCGAGCAACGTCGCCGGTACGAACATCGTGACCGGCGCGGTGGGCGTCAAATACAAGCCATCGGCCAACTCAGAGATCGGCGTCTGCTGGGAAGTGCCCCTCACGGTGCAGCGCGACATTATCGACAACCGGATCACAGCCGATTTGATCTTGCGATATTGAATGGATCAAAGCCGAAGCGCTACGCACAGGTGCGCGTGCTGCGTTGCAGGTTAGAGCGGCACAGCCGGATGGCTGATTGTTTTCCCAGCCTTTCGTGGCTGAGCGATTAGTGCACTCACAGTTCGTCCACGGAGGCCTATACCCGCAAGCGAAGAAATCACGGTTCTGCGCCCCAACTCTTGCGGGGGGATGGCAATTCACCTCCCTCCGGCTTGAGCAACCAGACAACCCCGTCCGGGCAGACGCCTTGCAGGCAGGCGTCC
>JAYVCO010000493.1:0-7539 GCA_043749935.1 Planctomycetia bacterium | reverse complement strand
GTCGCCTGCCAGGACCAGTCGCGCCGAGCGTACGACTCGTTCTTCGAGCTTGGCGGCAAGGTTTCGCTCGAGCTGGTGCTCGATGCCCGCATCCGGCTGGCAGAGGCCGAAACCGGTTACCACCGGGCGCGCATCGAATATGCCGTGGCGTTGAAAAACGTGCACTTCGAAACCGGCTCGTTGCTGGAGCACAACGGCGCGGTGGTGGCCGACTCGCCGCGGTATTGCCCGGATCGTTCAGCGGCTATCCCACGGACGGTTGCCACCGACGAGTCGTCGCGAATGAGCTACGTATTGGCCAAGCAATTGCGGCATGCCAACGACCAAACCGTCGCGTCTGCGGACGTAGACGCGGCGAAAAGCGAATCGCACTCAGACCTCACAGTGGACCACTAGGGTGTGCCGTGGCTTGTCGATCGCGACTGTGTGTTAGCCACGGTGTCTTGGCCACGCGGATCGGCCTCGGCGGCGTTGCCTCCAACATCCGGCCAGCGTCGCGCCCAGCACCACCAGCACCGCGGTAGATGGCTCAGGCACGTTAACTGGCAGCACCTCGAGGGTGTACGTGCCCACTTCGGAATGCTGGCCAATGAATCCGGTGTCGGGAGCGCCGGTAACGCCGATCAGCACACGGCCCAGCGCGTCGGCGTGGCCGGTCAGTGTCGCGGTGGGATCGGTCGGATTGCTCTTAGTAACCAAAATATTCGAGCTATTGAACATGCCGATCATGGCAGGAAAGGTCGCCACGTCGATTCTGGCGGTGAACGCCTGGAAGGGATGGAGTCCGGCGAACACGTAGAAGTCGCGCGAATCGCCTGTGCCCGGCCCGATGACGTTGTTCAGCGTGACGTTGACCGTGCCGCCGATGCGGCGGGAGTCGGAACTGGGATCGAGCCAGATGTTGTCGATCATGCCCGCGACAACGTTTTCGTACTCGGGGGCGATCGATTCAATGAGATGGTGTTGGGCGTCGAAGATATCGAATTGATATGAATAACTGCCGGACTGGGTCTGCTCGCCGGTGAACTGGACATCGGGAGCGCCGGTAACGCGGAAGTATGCCGAACCGTTGAATCGCAGCGGTACGCCAATCAGTTGGCTGGCGAGGCCGTTTCCCAGCACGCTGCTGTTGATGTCGCTTAGCAGCAGCCGCTGATAACGGGGATCCTCGAACTCACCAAGAATGGTTGCGGGGCGGCCCACGTTTCCGTTCAAGTCGTCGCTGACTATCAATTGTCCGGGGGTCAGCCTCAAGGCAGTCGCCGGCGTGCTATTCGTCATGGCCAACGAGCCACCTTGGGCCGTCGCCAGCGCGCAGAGCCCGACGAGCCCGATCACGCTTATGCGCAGAATGTTTGGCCACCAAGACATTTGAATCTCTCGAGCGAACAACACAGAATCTCTCAAACAAACGATAACGATCGGATTGCCAACCGGATGATTGGTCTCGAGGCGCAGGCGAGCGCAGTGACGAAGACCAAGCCGGTCAAGAACGGGATCGCCGCGGAGCCTTGGCGGCGTGCAAAAGAGCGATTTCACGCGGACGAGTCTATTGTCCAGTGTGAAAAGGCAGGCTCTCAGAGAGAATTCATTAGCGCGTTCGGAATCCAAATAGATGAATGACGAATCATGAGGGCACTTCCGCCCAGTCCGCCATGTGCTGACAATTTAAGCTCTTACAGGTGCGAAGTCAAGAAAACAACTCGTCCCTTTCCCCACTCCGCACGAACATCGAGGGAGACTTCCGTGGCCCGGTTTTCGCACCGGCAGCCGCAGAACTGGGACCGCGGCCTACCGGATGGAGTGCCTAGGCGCTGGGGTGCATTTGCTTATAATCTGAGCACACCAAACCGGTGGGTTTTTGTCTCATCGGTGAAAATGGCTTGCGTAGCCCAGCGGCGGTGTCGGAGGAAAGAAAGGCACAAGAAATGCTACCTCGCGTGCGGGCGATTGCGTCGACAGCACGGCGATGTCGGAAGCGATCCGCCTCTCTAGGAACGAGTTCGCGATGATCCCCCGCATAGCTCTGCAGTTGCTCGATTCGGCACAAGGACATCCCCTACAAACTTGGTCGTTCGAAAACCGGGATTCGATTACGCTGGGCCGCGCCCCCGAAAACGACGTGGTGTTGGCCGATCCGTACGTGTCCCGTTCCCATGCCTACCTGAGGTTCGAGAACGGCGAGTGGCGGTTGATTTCTCTCAGTGCCCGGATGATCCAATTGGAAGGACAACTGTGGAACGAGATCCCGCTGGCGACGGGAACGGTGTTCCGGTTGGGCCCGACCGGCTGTTACCTGCGATTTGGCCAGCCTCAAGATGAACCGGCCAACAGCGCCACGATGTCATTCGACTCGACTTTGGTACCCCAGTTCGAACTCGACCGCGATCAGATGCAGCGCGATGTCGGTCAGATCGTGGAAGGATCTTACTTCCAGCAACTGAAAGACACTCGGCGGCAACTTCGTGAACGACGGCAGTTGGAACAACCCGAGCGCTAGGTGGCGGCAGGTGCTGAGTGGGGCCTCGCGCGCCTCCGAATCGATCCCGGGAGCCATAGCGTGGCCAAAATCATTGCAATCCACTCTTTCCGCGGCGGCACTGGCAAGTCGAATATCAGTGCCAACCTGGCCGCGCTCGTGGCCGCGTCGGGCCAGCGCGTGGGCATTATCGACACCGACATCCAATCGCCGGGTATCCACGTCATCTTTAATTTCAATCAGGACCATCTGAAATATGCCCTCAACGATTTCCTCTGGGGCAACTGTCAGATCGAGGAAGCCGCGTATGATGTGACCGCGACCCTGGGCGGCGAGACGCCAGTCGACGAGTCTCACCAGCTCTACCTGATTCCCTCGAGCGTCAAGACCGGCGAGATCGCCCGCGTGCTGCGCGACGGCTATGACGTCGGCCTGCTCAACGACGGCATTCAACGCCTCGTGCAGCAGTTGAAGCTCGACTACCTGTTCATCGACACGCACCCTGGCGTCAACGAAGAGACGTTGTTGTCGATTGCTATTTGCGATCGCTTTTTGCTGATCATGCGCCCCGACAACCAGGACTTTCAGGGGACGGCCGTGACCGTCGAACTGGCTCGCCGACTGGAAGTGCAGGACATGCAGTTGATCGTCAACAAGGTGCCGCAAGGCATGGAGCGTGAGATGCTCAAAGGCCAGATTGAAACGATCTATCAGGTTCCGGTCATCGGCCTGTTGCCGCTGAACTCGGAAATGGCGGCGCTGGCCAGCCGCGAATTGTTCACGACTCGCTTTCCCGATCACCTGATCTCCCGAGAGCTGCGATCTATCGCAAAGAAGATCACGAGCTGAAACCCCAGGCCACGTCCCCCTTTATCCGTTCACGCAGGACCTTCGCAGAGACCCAGACCGTGCCGACTGACGCCGACAGCAAGTATCTCGATGCGCTGGTCACGAAGCTCAAAAGCGCCGCCGCCCCTTTTCGCGCCACGCTCAACGAACTGCACGCCCGGTACAAGGACGTCAACGACGGCGCGGTGGCCGACTATATACCCGAACTCGCTAAGGCCGATCCCCAATGGTTCGGCATCTGCGTCGTGAGCGTCGACGGCCAGGTCGTCGAGGTTGGCGATTACCAGCAATTGTTCAGCATTCAATCGGTCTCCAAGCCATTCGTCTTCGGGCTGGCGCTAGAGGACCATGGCCGCGCGTCCGTGCTCGACAAAGTCAGCGTCGAGCCGACCGGCGAGGCATTCAACTCGATCGTGCTCGACGAAGCGACCAACCGCCCGTTCAACCCGCTGGTCAACGCCGGCGCCATCGCCACGGCCGACCTCATCGAGGGTCGTGACTTTTCCGAGCGCATCTCGCGAATGCTGGCCATGTTTGGCCGTTATGTCGGGCGGACGATCTACGTCGATAACTCGGTCTTCATGTCTGAACGCACCACGGGCCACCGCAACCGGGCAATCGGCCACCTGATGCTCAACTTCGGCATGATTCAGGACCGCGTCGAGGAAACGCTCGAGTTGTATTTCCAGCAGTGCGCGCTATTGGTCAACTGCCACGATCTGGCCGTGATGGGGGCGACACTGGCTAACCGGGGTGTCAATCCGATCACCGGCGAGCGCGCCATCAAGGCCGAATTCGTCAAAGACATCCTCTCGATCATGCTTTCCTGCGGCATGTACGACTATGCCGGCGAGTGGGCCTACCGTGTCGGCTTGCCCGCAAAAAGCGGCGTGGGCGGAGGCATTGTGGCCGTGGTGCCAGGTCAATTTGGCATCGGAATTTTCTCGCCGCCCTTGGACGCCAAGGGGAACAGCGTCCGCGGCGTGCAGGTGTGTCGCGACCTGTCCGAACGATTTGGGCTCCACGCCTTCGAAGCCGGTTACGAAGGCCCCAGCCTCAAAGACCAGTTCCGCCCTCGCGGCGAGAAGCAAAAGTAGTCGGCAAGGAGCGAGTCGCCAGCAGAACCCTAGTCAGCGCCGACCCGGCGGTCGATGAAGGTTTGATTGCCTTTACGGGCGGGCAAAACGGCGGGGCCGCTAATTCCGCCAGGATGTTCGTCAATCTGAAGCCGCTAGCGGAACGGGCGCTCAGCGCCGACCAGGTCATCGGCCGCCTGCGGAAACAACTCTCCGTGATCCCGGGCGCTACGCTGATTCTTCAGGCGGTGCAAGATTTGCGAATTGGTGGTCGATCGAGCAGCGCCCAGTATCAGTACACGATACGCAGCGACAGCTTGAATGACCTGATTGAATGGGGGCCGAAAGTGCTGCGCGAAATGCGGCAGGTGCCGGGGATTGTCGACGTCAACAGCGATCAGCAGAACCGTGGTTTGCAAGTCGCGTTGACGATCGACCGAGATGCCGCCGCGCGCTTGGGTATTTCCATGCAGACGATCGACGACACCTTGCATGATGCCTTTGGTCAACGTCAAGTGTCCACCATGTATAAGCCGCTCAATCAGTATCGCGTCGTGATGGGACTTGAGTCTGACTTTTGGCAAAATCCCGATGCCCTGGGACAAATCTATCTACGCGGACAGAATGATGCGCAGATTCCGTTAAGCGCGATTTGCAAGTATCAGCCCGCAAACACGCCGCTGAGCGTCAACCATTCGGGCCAGTTCCCCTCGGTGACCGTGTCCTTCAATCTGTCGCCGGGAGTTTCGCTGGGAGATGCGGTGGACAAGGTCGAAGAGCTTAAGCAATCCTTGAAGCTGCCAGAATCCATTCAGGGCAGCTTTTCTGGTACCGCCCAGGCGTTTCGCGATTCGCTGGCGAACGAGCCGCTGTTGATTCTGGCGGCCTTGGTAACAGTCTACATCGTGCTCGGCGTGCTCTACGAGAGCTATATCCACCCGATCACGATTCTTTCCACGCTTCCGTCGGCCGACGTCGGGGCTTTGCTGGCCTTGATCCTGTGCTAGACCGATTTGAGCGTGATGGCCATGATTGGAATTATCTTGCTGATCGGCATCGTCAAGAAAAACGCCATCATGATGATCGACTTCGCGTTGGAAGCCGAGCGCCAACGCGGACTGTCCCCGGAGGAAGCCATTTTCCAGGCATGCGTGCTGCGGTTCCGACCCATTACCATGACAACCCTGGCGGCATTGCTCGGGGGCTTGCCGTTGGCGCTAGGCACCGGAAACGGAGCCGAACTGCGGCAACCGCTAGGCATCGCGATCGTTGGTGGTTTGCTATTCAGCCAGCTACTGACGCTCTACACGACTCCAGTGGTCTATCTGTACCTCGATCGATTCCGCCTGTGGTGGCATGCGTCGTAAGGCGATAGATCGACCCGACTATTTGTGAATGCCATGCAAGCGTTTCAGGAAGCACACCCTGCTAGTCACCAGCGACGGACCGAAATCGACCGCTGCTGACCACGGCAGCCATGCCAATCAGCTGGAATGGCGCGGGCGGGCTTGGTGCCCAGCTGTTGGCAATCCAGGGGATGAGCCCTGCCCTAAGTGGCGCCAAGACGATGACGCCGAGCAGTCTCTGCAGACGTGTGTGTTAGAATGTGCGCGATAAACGCTGGACGAAATGGCCCAGTTCAATGCAAACCTTGGCCAGCAGGCGGGAACGAAGGACAACCACGCTAAACAGCTCGCAAAATAGTTCAGGCCAGTGCGAGCCGGCTCTCGGATCGCGGCCGTTTACCCCCCAGCAACTCCGCACTCAAAGTTCGAATGTTGGCGCTACGGGCCACGAAAGAATCATGACACGGAATCCATCGCAGTCCACAACTTCCACCGTGCCGACCACCACAGCCGTGCGTTGGAACGTCGTGCTGCTTCTGATGGCGATGGCCTTTATGTGTCATTTCAATCGCATCAGTATGCCGGTGGCCGGCACAGCCAAGATCATGGAAGAGTACGATATCGATAAAGTCAGCATGGGGATGGTTTATTCCTGTTACCTGCTCATTTACACGATTTGTATGATTCCCGGCGGCTGGCTGATTGATCGATATGGGGCGAAGTTCGCCCTGGCGGCGATGGGGCTGGGCTCAGCGGTGTTTGTGTTTCTCACCGGTAGCGTCGGATTCTTGGCGGCTCCGGCACTTGTTTTGCCGGCGTTGCTTGTCGTTCGCTCGATGACTGGATTGGTCAGCGTGCCGATGCATCCTGGCGCTGCCCGCGTGGTCTCCTCCTGGCTGCCACGACAAAGTCTCGCTCGAGCCAATGGGCTGGTGACGGCGGCGGCGCTGTGTGGAATTGCCGGCACCTACTATTTGTTCGGCATGCTCATCGATCGCTTTGGCTGGCCCACGGCGTTTATGATCTCGGCGGGAGTGACGTTGGCGATCGCGCTGGCGTGGACGTTCTATGCCACGAACAGCCCGGCCGGCCATCCCCACGTTAGCGACGCCGAACTCCGACTGATTAGCGGTCACTCAACGGACTCGCCGCGGTCGGACAATGCCGTGACTTGGTATGCGTTGCTCGGTAATCGCAGCCTGGTGTTGCTGACTTTGAGTTACTCAGCAGTGGGTTACTTCCAGTACTTGTTCTTCTATTGGCTCGAATATTATTTCAAAGAGGTCTTGAAGCTCGACACAGACACCAGTCGTCTGTACGCCACCATCCCTAATTTGTCGATGGCCGCGGGAATGTTTCTCGGCGGTTGGGTCGCCGACGAGTTGAGCCGGCGTGTCGGCGCGCGCCGCGGTCGAGCGCAAGTGGCCGCGGGTGGGCTGTTGGCGGGGACCGTGTTTTTAGGTCTCGGGGTTTTCGCTCACGACCCGCGCTGGATCGTCGTCTGGTTCTCGTTAGCAATGGGAGCCGTGGGGATGAGCGAAGGTCCGTTCTGGGTCACGGCGATTGAATTGGGCGGCTCGCAAGGCGGGGCCTCGGCTGCCATCTTCAATACGGGGGGCAATTTCGGCGGCATTCTCGCCCCGGTGGCGACTCCGCTACTCAGTAACTATCTCGGCTGGCAAGGTGCCTTGCCGGTGGCCGGCTTTTTCTGTCTAACCCTTAATCCAGCGAATCTTTTGGACTGATTCGCGGAGAAGCCGAGAAAACTCGAAATCCCTCGACGCGTCTG
>JAYVCO010000492.1:0-5195 GCA_043749935.1 Planctomycetia bacterium | reverse complement strand
TTGGACGTCGATCTTTACGTTGACTCAGAATTGGTAACGACTTATAGTTGCGACGGTTTGATCATTAGCACGCCGATCGGTTCGACCGCTCACAATTTGTCGGCGGGCGGGCCGATTTTGCGGCAAGATTTGCAAGCGTTTGTTATCTCGCCGATCAGTCCCCATACATTGACGAATCGTCCGGTGGTGGACACGGCGGATCGAATTTACGAATTGGTGATTGCTCACCCGCACGTTGGCACGACCGTGGTGGCCGATGGGCGCGTGGTGTGCAAAGTGGAGCCGGGAGATCTTGTGCGAGTGGAGCGCTCGGATGCGCGATTCCAACTCGTGTCAGTGCCCGGCCATAGTTATTACCGCACCCTGCGAGAGAAGCTCGGCTGGGGCGGACGATTGAACGTAAAAACCTGACGCGAGGTCGGCACGCCAAGTTTTGGCTGCTGAGCACGCGAACTCGAAAGGATGCGAGTATGGTGAGGTTCTCTTGGTGCCTATTTCTTGGCCTGAGTGTGTTGTCTTATTGCGCTCCCATTCGCGCGGATGACGAGCCAACACCACCTTCTAGTGCCGACTCTTCCAGTGTTGAATCCTCCACTGCCGAACCCGATAGCATTGAGCCCGCCGGTGAAGAACCAACCACGCCCGAGCCATCGGCTCCCGACAAATTCGGCGACGAGCCTTCGAGCGAGCAAAAGTCGGACGACGAAAAACCGAGCAAAGAGCAGCCCGCCGAAGATAGCCCTGCCGATGTGCCGCCCGCCAAGGCGAAACCGGCCGCTCCCGCGCCCAACGCCGGTCAAAAATTCAATTTGAAGTACAAATTCACGGCCGGCGAGGTCGTGCGGACCGAAATCGTCCATCGAGCCACGGTACAAACCACGATCCAGGGCACCAGCCAAACGGCCGAAACGCTGAGCAAATCGATCAAGGCCTGGCAAGTCAACGATGTCACGCCCGAGGGCATCGTGACATTCGTCCACTCGGTCGAGAGCATCGAGATGTGGCAGAAGACGCAAGGCCGGCAGGAGGTCCGCTACAACAGTAAAACGGATACCGAAGTTCCGCCCGGCTACGAGGACGCCGCGAGTGCAGTCGGAGTGCCGCTGACGATCGCGACGATGGACAGCTTCGGCAACATTCTGAAACGACAAGAGAAACGCCCCCAGCCGACGAGCGTCTCCACGCAAATGACGATGCCGCTGCCCAGCCATCCGGTCGTGGTGGGCGACACCTGGTCGAGTCCGATGGAGATCGACGTGATTCTCAAGGACAACTCCGTAAAGAAAATCCAGACTCGGCAACTCTTCACGCTAAAAAAAGTGGTGGACGACGTGGCCACGATCGAGGTCGACTCGCAGGTGCTCACGCCAATCCACGATCCGGCGATCGAAGCCCAGTTGATCCAGCGGCTCTCGAAGGGAGACGTTCGCTTCGACATGACGGCTGGCCGAATTCTCGGGCAACAGCTCGATTTGGATCGCCGCGTGATCGGTTTCAGCGGCCCGACCAGCAGCATGCACTACCTGACGCGATTCACCGAGCAATTGCTACCGGCCAATCAGCAGACGGCGCGCCGCGCGGCGCCCACGGCCAACTCGACCGCGCCGTCGACGAAGTCGGAGCCGGTCAAGCCGGCTCCTTCGGGCAAAGTTGTCGCATCGGACAAAACGCCAACCCCCGGCAAGGCAACGGCAAAAAAGAAAACGGAACCGCGCCGCTGACCTTGGTTCACGTGACCCGCCGGGCGAGGATCGCGACAACCCGTTTGCCGATGCGCGCGACCAGCAGCGTGGCCGCTTCATCACCCGTCAAAGCGAGCTGCTTGCGCAACTCGGCCGGATCCAATTCGACGCCCCGCTTCTTGATTTCCAATCGGCCGACGTTGCGCGATCGCAACAGCGTTTTGAGCGGCTTGATGCGGAAGGGCAAGACCTCTTGCACTTCGAAACACCCGAGCGCCGGATCGACGATCTTGCGATCGGATGTCCAATAGGCACTGCCGGGCGTGAGCGCCGCCAATCCATGTTCGGCTGCCAGAGTTCCACTCAGTTTGGCCGCCAGAACAGCCGCGTCGGGTTCGAGCAAATACCGCTCGATGCGCTGGGCGACCGGCGGGCTTTCAGCATCGGTTTCGACGATCGTGCGGCACTGAGTGGAAACGCTGCCCAACACCGTCGCGCTGCGGCGACCAGGATGGCGAGCCAGTTGGTCAAACCAGGCGACCAACTGCCGGCATTCCCGTCCGCGGCTGATCCACTCGAGCTCGGCCTGTGCCGACCAAGACGGTGGCAGTTCGGCCGCGGGAGCCAGCTTGATCGCGGCGTGGGGATTGCGGGCCAGAAGTCGGTCGATGACCTCGGGCCCCGGTTCGTGCAACTCGACGTGCGTCGTGCGGCGTCCCACAGGCCGGCGGTCTGGGTCGATGTGCCAGGCAGCGCACTGGCTGATATCACACTCGTTGACGTCGAGCGAAGCGACATCAGGCGCTCGGGCGACGCCTTCCGCGGAACTTTCGGTGACCGCACGACCGTTGGCACATGCCAAGAGCGCCATAACCGGATCGCGATCGACGCCGCCCGTTTCGCCGCGCCGGGCCAAGGCCAGCAGATCGCCACCGATCCCGCAGCAAAGATCGAGCACTCGCGCCCCGACAGGAAACCGTGCGGCTTTATAGCCGGCCACGATCTCGTCAGTCGCCTGCTCCAACCCGCGAGCAGTGAAAAACATCTGGTCGGCTGCGGTGAATTTCGCGCGGGCTTTGGCGCGCAACGCGACCTGTTCGAGCACCAGGTGCGTCCGTGTGGGCGAGCAGTACCCTCGGAGCTGAGCCACCTGTGCGGTTAGTGGAATTCGAAAACTCGCGGCCAAACTCAGCAATTCGGCCGCGTCGGAGCCAATCAGCCACTCGAAATCCTCGAGCGCGGCGGCAGTCGAAATCGCGCGGGCCGGCTGGGACATGGGTTCAGCTCGCAGTTGCTCTTGAACTTGCGGTTTCCGGCTCGATGATTACGGTAGCGACCGACTCGCCGCCAGTGCGGATGCAGGAAAATGCGACGGAAACCTGAAAATGGCTGAAGCAGACCGGATGTTGGGAATGTATTTGCACCTGGCTCGCGCCAGCAATCTGCGCCGGCAGCCGATGGTGCGCGACAAGCTGCTGGTTCTGGCCGGCGTCCACGCGCAGGAAATGGGATTGGAACAAATCTCGGCTCTCTGCCGGCATAGGATTTTGGGCAACAACGCACAGCATCTCGTGCGCCAATGGCCCACGCTGACCGCGGCCCTGGCGGACGAACGCTTTCAATCCTATCTGAAGCAGCTCAAGCGACGCTACTCCGGCGAAAAAATTGAGCACATGCTCGATTCCCTGGGTATCGAGCTGGGGCGCGAGCGCGAGGCTTATTTTAGCGACGTCGAATACGCGGCCGCGCTGCTCGACACCAAGCCGGAAGTCATCGGCAGCATTTTGGCGCAGGATCCCACTCAGCGAGATGATATTCAGCGGGACAATACTCAGCAGGACAGTGGCCTGTTTCATCAAAGTGCCGAAGCCGCTGGCAACAGCAAACTCTTTGGAACCCGAGTCCCACGAATTCATTTGTCGCCGGCGCTGCTCGATTTACTGGTTGTATGGGTGCCGTTCGGTATGGGCCTGCTCACGCTAATTGTCGCGGCAATCGTGGCAGGCTTGCTTGCTGGATAACAGCGCTCGAGGCTGGCTCTTGTGCGGGTTAGCGCTCGCACGCCGGTTTTGCGCACTAGGCAAGCTCGTAGGTCAGGCTTCAGCCTGACGGCGTGCTGTTACGTTTTCCAACTCTCTCAAGCAAATGCCCGACCTAAGAATGCCGTGTGGTCGCGCGCGGGTTGTGCGCACGGCGCAAGATGACAGGCACAGCGCGCACGAGAGCAAGCTGGCCTGCTTCATCTGCCGATGTTCGTGGGAAGAGGGGTTGTGGGCGCGAGCGAGAGGTCGGTCGAAATCCATGTTCAAGAAATTGTCGTTTGTGTTGTTCATGGCGGCTTCGATCGGAATCCCCTACCTGCTCACTTCGTCGTCGGACTTGTGGAGTTCTCTCAGCGGGCAATGGTCGGACGGCTCGGCCAAAAAGAATTCGACCTCGTCCGGCAAGTCGAGCGCGACAACGCTGGCCACGGCAGACCGCGGCGGCGACTCGAAGTTCGGCGAAGTGCCAGCCGGTACGAAGTCCATCGAACGAGCCACAGCCTACGACCTGGCCGAAGTGTTGCAGTTCGAGGGCACACCGGCTTGGGTCATGTCTCGTTGGCCTCGAGTCAGCGCGGGTCTAGCGCAATTGGATTTGCAGGGTTACCGCGTGCCGCTCGTGACGGGCACCGGAGTCGATGATCTGGCTGGTTCGCTGACGTATTACTTCGACAAAGAGCAACGTGTGGCCTTTATCAACTTTCACGGTTCCACCGGCGATCCGCGGAAGCTGATTGCGCTGGTCACGTTGCGATACAGCTTTCTCAAACAGCCGACCGACGATCCGAGTCTGGGCTTGTATCAGGTGAAATGGAACGGCAAGCCGCTGAGCGAATTGCGGATTCGCCCCGCGCGTGTGGTGCGAGCCGACCAACCGCGCGCACGGTTCGAAGTCGATTTGGCGATGAAGCGCCCGTAGTCGTGGATTTATTTTTTCGCCTCAGCAGCGGCAGCTTCGAGCTTTTCAACCCGCTCTTCCAACTGCCGAATGCGCTCTTCCAGGGCTGCCGAGCGGGCATCGGCGTTTGACGGTTCCGGGGTTGGTCCCGGGATGGAATTCGCAATGGGATTCTCGACTGGGCGGCCGCGTATTTCGAGTTGTGCAGCGCCCTCGGCGAGCGTGGGACCGACGAGTGGCACTTGTTTGTGCGTCTGCTTGCCAGCCTGAAAGTAGGTCAACACGAGCGGTCCGCTACCGGCGCGCCGAACCGCCGCGGCCAGTTCATCGGGAGTGCTGACGGGCCGATTGTTGACTGCGGTGATCACCGCGCCGATTGGAACGCCTGCTCGCTCGGCGTTGGAGCCGACGGCGACGGAAATAACCAGGGCACCTTGCGTGTTGGGCAGATTGTTTTGTAGCCGCGCCTCCTCGGTGACTGGCAATGTGCGAATGCCCAATTTTGCCCCAGGGGGTGGCGCGCCGGCTGTTGGCGTTGGATTGGGACTCGGCACGGCTTCTGGTGCGTTCCCG
>JAYVCO010000491.1:0-6704 GCA_043749935.1 Planctomycetia bacterium | reverse complement strand
ACTCAACTGGCCAGCACGATGGATCTGTTCACCACGATTCACGGCCTGGCCGAGATCGAACTGCCCTCGGACCGCACGCTCGATTCATTCGATCTACGTCCCGTGCTGCTGGGCACCGGGTCGAGCCCACGCGAGGCTTTTTTCTATTACCGCGGCCGTCAATTGATGGCCGTTCGCAAGGGTCCTTGGAAGGCGCACTTCATGACCCAGGCCGGTTACGGTGAGGCAAAGCCGAACCCGCACGATCCCCCGCTGCTCTATAATCTCGAAGCCGACCCCTCGGAAAAGTACGAAGTCGGCAAGGACCACCCGGAAGTCATCAGCGAGATTCGCGAAGTGGCCGCGCAACATGCCGCGACTGTTACCGCTCCGCCTTCGCAACTCGAGCTGCGCTAGCCGACCGCCAGATTGCTATCGCTCCGGTGACGAGAACCCCCAAGAGCAGGATTTGCAACACGACGTGATCGGCATCGGGCGTGGGACGCTGATCTATTTGCGGCAAGAACTTGTAGGTCTTGGCGAAATACCAATTCGGGCCAACGACTCGATTGCCAAACAGGTAGGGCCGCCACCAACTGACAATCTGCAAATACATCCAGAAGGCATAACTGGCCCAGCCCAAACACATCAGCAGCAACCTCTGCCGCACGAACCAGAACGCGATGAGCGCTTGCCCGGCTAGTAGAGCCACGTCCATCACCTCCTGCTGATTGCCCTTGGACAGGTCGTTCCATGGAAATAGATCGACCCACTCGACAAGCTGCAAATATCCGGCCGCACTCAACTGGCTGACGATGGCAATCGTGTTTGCGCTGCGCATTTTTTGAGCCCCGAAGCTAGTTCGCATCCGCAAGCCAGTTATTGGGACTTTAGCACGGCCTGATATCGGAATCGGCTAATCCAGCGCGATTTGCGGAAACGTTCTGTCGCGCAGGTTCACGGCCCGCACGTGGAGCCCCTTCGATGCGCTCGGAAAATGCGCATCGACGAAACCCGAGCGCGACCAGGATTCTCGGTCGGCGGGGCCAGGCGGCAGCGCCGATTTGAGTAACACCAGTTCTTTCGCGTTCAAAAGCATGGCCACGCGGGCCGCAATCGAGTCGCTCGTCACTTCCCAATTGCAAGGCAGCGCGTCGGCACGAGTGGCATCAGCACGCAGTAGTAGCTCAACATCCAGGATCCAAATGCCAGCTCGAGATTGCTGCGCTTCATCTTCGACGGTCGGAATATCTTCGAGGCTCGAAATCAATTGGGCTTCGGGCAGCAGTGCGGCCACCAGCCCGGCGGTAGCGCTCATCGCCCGGATGCTCAGCCAGTGGGCCGCTTCAGGGGCGAGAGAATGAACCGAATCGAGTTGCCGCAGGGCTTCGACGATTGGCCCGCCTCCGGCAATCACGACGTCGACCATTTTGGATTCGCTGGCCAGCCACAGCCGAAACGCCTGGACTAACTCGGGCCAGTCGAGCAGACTGCCACCGAGCTTGATCACGCGGACCGCCGGCCTCATCGCGGACCCTCGCGCGCTAGCACGGCCAGGGCGTGGGCCGGCGCACACTGCGAAAGTTCGGGGCCAAGTTCCTTGCTGAGCGACACGATCTTCTTCGTAATCTTCAACTTCTCGACCACGCGCCGCGCCAAGAACTCGCCCCGCCCGGAAATCACAACCGTCCGCGGCGGGTCAGTAAGCCGGGCAACCAGCTGCGCTGCAATCGCGCTGATCCTCTTCAACTGCGCTTGGGCCAAGGCCTCGGCCATGACCAGTGCGTCCGCCTCGCTGAACATCTCGCGATCGGCACAAATCGATCGGGCCAACCGGTCGCGCGCGGCAATCTTCGTGGCGGGCCGTCGATCGGCCGTGTGCGTGCTCGAAGGCTCCTCGGGCAGATCGCCCAGCAGCAGGTAGGCATCCCACATCGTGGCGAACACTTCGTGCGCCGTCGGACACTTGCGGCCCCGCCAAGGCACGAGCGCCGAAATGGCGCAGACGGGACTGCGCTCGACCCCGGTATAGATCAACTCGCCATTGATCATCCGCTTGGGGTCGGTGTGGCCAATTGTCACCGGGGCGCCATCGACCAAGGGAATGAGATCGCACGTGGTCGACCCGACGTCGATCAACAGACCCGCCCCCTTCGGCACATAGCGGCCGGCAAAATTTGCCAGGGCGTGCCAATTCGAAGAGGCCGCCAACAGCGGCTGCCTGGTGGCGACTTGCAGCGTGACCAGTTGACCGTTGGTCAGATACACGCGTGTGTGTTTCCCGTCCGCCGCGATCGACAAGGCTTTGAGGATCGTGATCACCCCCTCGGCCTTCGTATTGAAACAGTCGGCCAGCTCGCCGGTCATGGTGGCGGCAATGTGGTCGACGCGCGGCACCAGCGCGATCATGCCCCGCAGGGCATCGACCAATTGACGATGGTTTTCCCACAGCGGGAATGGCTGCGACGTGGCGAAGCCTTGCCCGTCCGCCGCTTTAAGATTGGCGCCTCCAATATCGAGTGCCAGCCACTTCATACGCCACCTGCTTTACGCCCGAATCGCACCTCTCCCGAGGTCTCGAAATCGATCGAGCCTGTCTTCCAGCATAACTCGACAGCCTGCCCTTCGGCCACGCCTAGCATGGCCGCCGCCAGATTTCCGTCAAACAAGGCCCGCAAGCCGACGTACGACGTAGTTAATCGGGGATTGATTTCAATCACAGTGTCCAATTTTCCCGAGGGATCATCGCCCAGGATCAGATCGACTCCCACGTAACCGACCAGGCCGTTTGAATCCGCACGACCGGCGTCCTCGGAGCCAGCCAGTGCTTCGACGGCGCGCAGCGACAAATCCACGGCTCGATCGGAAAGCTGCGGCTCGATCGGCAGGCTTCCGCCTCGATAGGTAAAGCGGCCATCGTCGCTGAGCAACTGCAAACAGGGAACTAGCGGCAGAGTTCGCTGCTGGCCACACAAGAACGCCACACTGGCCGGCGTACCAGGACAGAACTGCTCCAGCCGCCAAAGCGACCCGCTGGCTGTGCGTTTTCCCGCTGGCCGTTCAATGAACTCCACGCCCTGCGAACCCGCGCCGTCGCGCGGTTTGAGAACTGCCGGATAGTGGAAATCTTCCGGCAAGGCTGCTGACGGCCCCAGACTAATCCCCACTGGCACACGCACGCCGTGGCTGGCCAGGTGCAAAGCCGTCGCGTGCTTATCCGAAGCGAGCGCGACCAATTCTGAGTTCGGACCCAACAACCTTCCTCCGCAGGTCTCGACTTTTCGGCAACGCGCTGCGAGATATCCGCAAAACTCGGGTGCGATCACCACCGACCAGTCGGCCGATCGCGCACACTCGACAAACACTCGCTGTTCTTCCCGAAGGCTGCCGACTTCATGAATCGTGCAACCCGATAATGCCAACCCTGGGCAGCGCACATCTCGCAGCACATCGACATTAACGCCGGGGATGGCGCTCAAATCCGCAGCCAACGATTCGAGCATCGCGGAACCTTCGGCCACCAGAGACTCGCTGGCAGCTTCCGCGCCCCGTTCGTACCAGCCGCCGCCGGTGACAAACTCGTAGAGAAAAATGCGCACTGGCCACCGCTCGCTTGTTTTAACGTCGCCCAAGCGCATGCGCCGCTAGAGCATCACAAAAACGGCAGGCCGTGGGCACTTCAAAAGATCCCCAACTGATCGCGAGCGTCTTCGGTCATCCGGTCCGGAGTCCAAGGTGGGATCATCACTACCTTGACCTCGACGTTGCCGACCCCTTCCACGGCGGCGAGCACGGCTTTCGATTGCGAAATCAATTGCGGGCCGGCCGGGCATGCTGGGCTGGTCATCGTCATTTCGATTTTGACGTCGATTTTATCGCCAGCTTCAACCAGCTCGACCACGTAGACCAGTCCCAGGTCGATGATATTCACGAACAGCTCGGGATCAATGACTTGCTTGAGCGTTTCGCGGACCGATTCTTCGCTGATCGCCATAACCTGTTCCCCTCAATCGCCGAGTTTGATGAAAACATCGTCGCCGACCACTTTGACCTCGTGCGCCACGGTCGCCTTCGTGGCCGGCATGGTCAAAGCTCGGCCGTCGCGGACGTCGAATTTTGCCCCGTGCCGAGGGCAGGCAATCGCAAAACCTTCCAACAGTCCCTCGCCCAGCGGCCCGCCATCGTGCGTACACACGTCGTCAATCGCATAGAAATGGCCCGCCGTATGGATCAGCACGACCAGCCGATCGTCGATTTCGACGAGCGTGCGTCCCGGATCGGGCACATCGGAAATCTTGGCGACGCGGATAAAGTCAGAGGTTGTAGGCATAGTTAAAGTATTCTACCGCATTGAAGGCTGGCGGTCATGTCGGGCTAACATTTAAGTTCGAGTGCCCGCCCGTGCTACAATCTGGGAATGAGTGAACAGCAATTCTCTCTCCGACGACTGGTTGCATTCGGCTTGTCGGCTGTCGTACTCACCATCGTCGCCATTGTGGTGCGAGGAAAGATGCTCGATATCCATCGCCCAGCCGTGGAGAAGCGGCGTGCGTTGGAAGTCGAGATTGAGCGGTCCGGCCGCGGGGAGATTCTCTATCAGCTGGCCGAAAGCCCCTCGGAGTTGGTTCGGCCGGGCGATCCTTCCCGTAGGCTGTCGTTTTGGGATTACGAACTCGGAGATCGGCCCGTAATTTCCATCTTGTTTTATCGCAGAACTTTGACTTCCAAAGATCTCGATGACGCTTCCTATTTTCCGGAAGCCGGTATCTACGTTTGGCCCATTGCAAACGAGTGACAATGTCTGGGGTTCAGACGCGCCGTTCCGCCAGACAACGGGCCGATCGAGACGCAGTCAATTAAGCTTAATCGTATTCCCGAATCCGCCGGCCGATGGCCTGGCCGAGCGCTTCGCGAACGCTCTCGATCGTGATCCGATCGAAGACTTGCTGGAAGAACCCGGTGACGACCATCCGCACCGCCTCCTTCCGGGTCAGCCCACGGCAGCGTGCGTAGAAAATCTGCTCGTCGTCGACCCGGCCGGCCGTCGAGCCGTGCGTGCAGCGCACGTCGTCGGCCAGAATTTCCAATCCGGGAATCGAATCGCTGCGGCAGTGATCCGACAGCATCAGGTTGTCGTTGCGCTGATACCCGTCGGTCTTTTGCGCGTCGACGTCGACGCGAATCATCCCGCGCCACACCGTTCGCGACGAGTCTTGCAGCGCAGACTTATAGAGCAGGTCGCTCTTGCAGTTCGGAGCCTGATGATGCTGGAGCGTATGGTAGGAAAGATGCTGCTTGCCTTCGGTGAACATCACGCCGTTGACCTGTGCATTGGCGCCTCGACCGACGAGCGCCACGTGTTGATTGACCTTGGCCAGCCGGCTGCCCAGGGCCGCGATCGTCCATTGCAGTGAGCCCCCCTCGCCGACCAAGGCCTTTTGATGCGCGAAATGCCAGACGCCGGTGGCCCAGTTTTGCAGATTGACGTAGCGCAGCCGGGCGTTCTTGCCGACAATCAGCTCGACGGCCCCCACGTGCAATCCGGCCGACGATTCGGCCAGACTGGCCGTTTCCGAGAGCAACGTGGCTTCGGCCCCGTCTTCCAAAATCACCAGCGTGTGTCCCAGGTCGGTTGCACCGGGCGAGATCAGCGAAAGCGAGTGGAGTGGCTCGTCGATGACGACGCCGCGCGGCACGTAGAGCAACGTTCCGCCCGACCAGGCGGCCGCGTGCAGCGCCGCAAACTTATCGGTCGAAGCATCCACCGCGCGAAACAAGTGCTTGTGTACTAGATCGCCATGCTCCTTGACCAGTTCGTCGAGACTCCCGAACAACACGCCCTGCTGGGCCCATTTCGGTTTCAGCCGGTTCGACACTGGGCGCGCACTCTGCGGAATACTGTCGAGCGCCGTCACCTGTCCGCCCAGCTCAACGCCGTGCGTCAAAAGTCCGTTGGGCAGCGAAGCTGGCGCGGATCCCTCGGCGGTGAAACCGAATTTCTCCAAGCGAAACAGCCGGATATCGGTCCGCATCCACTCTTCGTCGCGCTGGCCCGGCAGCGGCAGCTCCGCGAATTTTTCCCAAGCGCTTGCGCGCATTTCGCGAAGCCACGTAGGCTCTTCGCGAGACTGCAAAAAAGTGTCAAATGTTTCGCGGTTGAAACCCAAGCTCGTCGTGGCTGCTGTCATTATGTCGATTTTGGTTTGAGTCCACTAAAACCTATGAAACGGCGAGCACTAACGCTCTAGGAGCGGAATGCCGCGTCACGAGCGTGAATGACGGGAATAGAAGCAGCCCTAGCCGACCGACCCTTCCATCTGCAACTCGATCAGCCGATTCATCTCGACGGCGTATTCCATCGGCAGCTCTTTGATGAGCGGTTCGATGAAGCCGCTGACGATCATCGTGCTGGCCTCGGCTTCGGAGAGTCCGCGACTGGTCAGATAGAACAACTGCTCTTCGCCAATCCGCGAAACGCTGGCTTCGTGGCCGATCGTCACGTCTTGCTCGTCGACTTCGATGTAAGGATAGGTGTCGCTGCGACTGCGCGAATCGAGAATCAAAGCATCGCAGACGACGCTCGACTTGGCTTTCTTCGCCCCGCGCTCGACCTTGACCAGACCGCGATAGCTCGACCGGCCGCCGTTTTTCGAGATCGATTTCGAGATGATCCGGCTCGACGTGTTCGGAGCGCAGTGGACCACCTTGGCGCCGGCGTCTTGATG
>JAYVCO010000490.1:0-7910 GCA_043749935.1 Planctomycetia bacterium | reverse complement strand
CAACGAAGGGGACGAGCTGGTCGAGTTGGTGGGGGCCGAAATTGCCGCCCGCTACAACGTGGTCAATCACCACGGACAGGACATCAACGAGCACACGTATCTGGGGGTCAGCCCGCGAGGCGTGCCGATCTGGATCGACTCGCGATACGTCCGGGCCGATCTGAAAATCACCACCGGCCTGATCGAGCCGCACCTGATGGCTGGCTTTTCGGGCGGGCGGAAACTCATCTGCCCCGGCATCGCCGCACTCGAGACGGTCAAGGTCTGGCACGGGCCCGATTTTCTGGAACACCCGAATGCCGACTGCGGCATTTTGGATGGCAACCCGGTTCACGAGGAGAACACCTGGATCGGCCGACACACCGGCTGCGACTTCATCGTCAACGTCGTGATCGACAGCGAGCGCCGCCCGTTGTTTTTCGTCGCCGGCGACATGGAACAAGCGTTTCTCGAAGGGGTCGATTTCGTTCGCAAGGTCGTGGTCGATAACGTGAGTGAGCCGGTCGATATCGTCGTCACCTGCTCGGCCGGCTACCCGTTGGACACGACGTTTTATCAGGCCGTCAAGGGCCTGACCGGCGCGCTGCCGATCGTCAAGCAAGGCGGCACAATCATTTTGGCCGCCGGCCTGACCGAGGGCATCGGCAGCCCCGAGTTTCAGCAGCTCTTCGACGAGAACTCGAACCTCGAATCGTTCGTCGAGCGCATCCTCGGCAAGAACTATTTCGTGCTCGATCAATGGCAGCTCGAAGAGTTGGCCAAGGTGCGTCGCAAGGCGAAAGTCAAAGTCGTCACCCACGGGTTGCCCGCCGCCACGATCAACCGCCTGTTCGTCGAAAGCGCCCCCAGCGTCGAGCAAGCCGTGGCTGACTCGCTGGCCGAGTACGGCCCAAAGGCCAAGATCGCCGTCATTCCCAAGGGGCCGTATGTGCTGGCTCAAGTGAGCTGAGCGGCAGACTGTTCGCGCGCGTTATCGTGTTCGGGCTTTGACGAAACGCAGTTCCGTTTCCCCTTCCGGCAAGGGGCTCATCACGAAACGATAGAGCTTCGCGGCCCACTCGCCCGAGTAGTCTACATTGATACGCTTGGTGCGTTTGATTCGGCGGGGGGAGACTTTGTAACCGCGATCTTCGATCCACAGCCCGGAGTCGGGCGCGATGGGCTGGGCGTTGAACTGCTTGGTTATTTCCAGGGCCTTGGTCAGTTTGGCCGGGCCTGTCCACGGACCGGCTCCGCGCAGCAGAACGGCCGAGGGGAAGTCTGGGCCATCGGTCACGGCGTTGAGCATCCAGTGCATGCCGTAAATGAAATAGACGTACCAGCAGCCACCGTGTGAGAACATTGGTTCGGTGCGGGTCGTTCGGCCTTTGCTCGCATGGCAGGCCAGGTCATGCGGGCCGACGTAGGCTTCCGTTTCGGTGATCACGGCACGGATCTCGCGATCGTCGATCCGCCGGACCAGCGATTTTCCGATCAGATCCTTGGCGACGACTAGCGCGGGGCGCGCGAAAAAACTGGTGTCCAAAACGCGCGGCTTCATCGTTGCTGTTGCCACGGACGTGACCGAGTGTGGTTAATGAGCCGGTCGCGTGGCGGCTAGCGCCAGCAAGGCATAACCCGTGACGAGGTTTGTATTGCCTTCGAGCCAGCGATTGTTCTCGTTGACCCACGAGCCGTCGAGTTTTTGCCGGCCGGCCAACTCGCTGACCAATTCACTGCGCCACTCGTGTTTCTTGCCCGCGTTATCGACGAACTGGTCGTCGCCGAGCGCGCCGAGCGCTTTGGCATAGGTTTGATAGTAGTAGTACAAACCGGCGCTCCCCATGCCCGGGTTTTCGCTGAGCGAATAGTGCTGCTTGAGCCATTTCACGGCCGCTCTGACACGCGGGTCGTCGGGCCCCAGCCCGGCGTAGATCATGCTCTTCAGACCCGCGTAGGTCATCGAGCCATAGCTTCGCAGTCCCCCCTCGGGCGTGTTGCCGGCGAAGCTCGCGCCGCCATTGGCGGGCGTGTAGTAAAACCCGCCATCGGGGTTCTTAGCCGCGAACGGTGTGGTGTTGAACTCAGTTTCCAGATTCTGACAACGGGAAACGAACACCAGGGCCTTGCGAATCGCTTCGTCATCAGCGCCGCGGCCCACCGATTTGAGCGCATCGATCATGAACGACGTGTTCGACAGGTCGGGCCGCTTGGAGCCGCCATATCCGGCGCCGCCGTAGTTCGTGCTCGATTTGTCGAAACCTTCTTTGTCGTCCCATTGCAAGTCTTTGACATAGTGCTCGGCCTTCTTCAGCAACTCGTCAAACCGCTTGTCGCGATTCGCCTCGGCAAAGCACTGCATGGCCACGGCGGTTTCGTAGTTCTGGTGTGTTGAGTTCTCCGCGTAGATTCCGCCATCGGGATGCACGAACCCTTGCAGATATTTCAAGCTTTTGACCACCGTTGGGTCGTCGGCCGTGCGGCCCGACTTCAGAATCGCGGTCGTCACGATCGCCGTCACGGCCGGACCGGCCTCGGCGCTAAACGAGCCGTCGGCAGCTTGCCCCTTGATGCGGAGGTACTCGATGGCTTTGTTGACCGTCTCCTCGTACAGCCTGGCACTATTGGCTGGCTTGGCCGGTGCATCGGCGGCAGGCGAAAACCGGGGCGCCAGTAACAGCGAGGAGCACGCCAAAACGAAGAAACCTGTTCTTGAAAAATGAGTCATGGCGGATCATTCCTGGTTGGGCCGTCTGTTCCGAGGCGATAGGTTCGTCGCTCAATGAAATTGTTGCACACGCGCGTCGGCAAGACAAGCGAGCCGAGATTGCGCTTAGCCGCGAAACGCGAGCACGCCCAAAAAGACCAGCCAAAGCGTCAGCATTAAAGCTGAAACCGCCAAGAGCCAGGGGTTCTTGCGGCCCGGGCTTATGCTGGAAGACTCTTGCGAATTTGGTGTGCTCGCGGGTTGTGCGGCAGGAGGTTTGCGCAAGGCGGGTTGATTCATGCGTGTGCGCCCTAGCTTTCCGGAAGCACGATCTTGAAGCTTTCACGCAAGCCGGTTTCGAAGTCGAACACGTTGTCGAAATCCTCTCGCCGATCGTCGCTGGTTTTACGCATCTGCCCGATGCCGATCAGGTTGAACACGATTTCGCCGAAGTCGCCGGTCGATTTCACGCCCCAGCTATTCAAGACGCATTTGGCCATGTAGCCGTATTGTTCGAGAGCATATTGCCGGATGGCCTCGCAAAGTTGCTGGCCCGTCAGATGCCGTTCGGCTTCCTTGGCGCTGGGTTCTTCGGATTCTTCCTCTTCCGGTTCCGTTTCCAATTCCGCGGCGCGCTCGCTGCCCATGCCGAGTTGGTTGTGGGCGAAGTTCAGCGCCTCGAACACGAACGCATAGGCGTCGATCTTGTAGCGGCGATCGTCTTTGAGCAGTTTGGCAATCGGATGCGAAGGATCAAGCATGGCGCAAATTGAAAATTGGAGGGGAGAGGTGCGTTTCAGGCCGGGTACGTTTCAGGCCCGTTACTTTTCAGGATTAGGGACGTTCTTCGGAATTCTCTCGATCTGGATTGGCTCCCCGTTTCAGCACGGTTAGCACCTCGCTGGCATCGATCAACACGCGACGGTGGTCTTCAGTCTCGACCATCAGTTGGCCGGCCAGGATCTCCTGGGCTAATACCCGCACGCGGCCGCGCGCCGTGATGACATCCGAACCAAGTGGCGGCAATTCCTTTTGCAATGCTTCGTACGTATCGTATTCATACCGCAGGCAACATTTCAACCGTCCGCAACGGCCCGAGATCTTGGTGGGGTCGAGCGTGGCTTTCTGTATTTTAGCCATTTTCATCGAAACGGGGGGCATTTCCGAAAGATGCGTGTTGCAGCAAACGGGTTTTCCGCAGTCCCCGTAGTCGGCCAGGGCCTTGGCTTCGTCCCTCACGCCGATTTGCCGCATTTCGACCCGGGTCTGAAATTCGCTGGCCAATTGCCGCACCAGTTCGCGGAAATCGACCCGATTCTCGGCCAAATAGTAAACCACGACGCGCTCGCCACCAAATAGCCGCTCCAGGTCGACCAATTGCATGTCAAGGTTTTCTTGCGCGATCAGTCCCTTGCACTTTTGAAATTCCTGGCGTGCCTGATCGAGCAGTCGCGACCTTTCGCGCGCGTCATCGTGGGACATCGTGCGCATGACCTGCCCGTGGCCTGGATCTTTTAAGTGTCCGATGGCCTGGTCCGTGGCTTCGCACAGCACTTCGCCGATCTCGACGCCGCGGTCGGTCCGGACCACCACCTGGGCGCCGCGCGGATAGCTGTCGTCACGACTGGAAGAAAATACGCCCAGGGCTCGCATGACACCAGTGCGCACGACGTATTTTGGCATAAGGGAGCAGACTCTAGGCGAATTGAGCGACCATTCCTGGCCAACAGTGGAACCGACGTTGGCCGGGTCCAAGATGTGCCAAAGTATAGCCGTCCAGCGGGTATCTCGCAAAGGAGTTAGCCACCAGCTCGAGTCCATAGCCCAGAGCTTGCAGCAAGCTCCGCTGCCGCAATCGCAACACCCCGCTTGCCAGCGGCAAAAACAGGCATTAGGCTCGGCCTTGGGGAATTTCCTTGACCCGGCACTCTGCCTTTCCGGAGTGAGAGCCCCAACGCGCGAACCTCAAACGTTAGGTATCCATGTCGCAGAAACACCATCAGCTCTACCAGCAACTTTGCCAGCACGCTCGCGAAACGGCTCTTTTGACGGCCGCCGAGTCGATGCTCGGCTGGGACGAGCGAACCAAAATGCCTCCCGAGGCAGCCGAATATCGGGCCGAGCAAATGACCTTTTTGTCGGGCATCATTCACCAGCGCCGCACCGATCCGCGCCTGGGAGATTGGCTGACCGAGCTGGCCGAGTCCCCCTTGGCCGCAGATCCGCACAGCGACACCGGTACGACGATTCGCCAATCGAAACGCGAATACGACAAGCGGGTCAAGCTTCCCCAATCGCTGGTCGAAGAGCTGACGCGCACCGCTTCGCTCGGCCAACACGCCTGGCAAACGGCCCGCGCCGGCAACGACTACCGCACTTTTCAACCGCTCTTGGCCAAGACCTTCGAGCTCAAACGTGCCCAGGCCGATGCACTTGGGTTTGTCGAAGAGCGCTACGATGCGCTGTTGGACGATTTCGAGCCGGGCGAGCGGACTTCGGATATCAGCCTCGTTCTGGCCGATTTGCGCGAGGCGCTGATACCGCTGGTCAGTGCGATCGCGGGCAGCGGCCGGCGACCCGATGTGTCGATCCTCTCGCGTCATTATCCGACCGATATGCAAGAGCATTTTAGTCGAGAAGCGGCCGCAGAAATTGGTTTCGATTTTTGTCGCGGACGGCTCGATGTCACGGCTCATCCGTTTTGCACCGGCTTGGGACCGCACGATTGCCGAATCACGACTCGCTATGAGGAGCATTTTTTCAATACCGCTTTTTTCGGCACTCTGCACGAAGCCGGCCATGGTATTTACGATCAGGGATTGCCGACCGACCTCTATGGCTTGCCGCCGGCCGAGGCGGTTTCGCTGGGCATCCACGAGTCTCAATCGCGCATGTGGGAAAACCTCGTGGGCCGCAGCCGCGCGTTTTGGGAATACTTCTTCCCGTCGGCGCAACAGTCGTTTCCAGCCTGTCTGGCGGACGAAACGCTCGACGCGTTTTACTTTGCCATCAACGACGTGCGACCGTCGTTGATTCGCGTTGAAGCAGATGAAGCGACCTACAACTTGCACATTCTGATTCGGTTCGAGTTGGAACGGGCGCTATTGAGCGAGGAGCTCTCCGTGGCCGATCTGCCGGGTGCTTGGAACGAAAAGTACACGCAGTATTTAGGCATTCAACCCGAGACCAATTCCGACGGCGTGCTGCAGGACATCCACTGGAGCGCCGGCCTGGTCGGGTATTTTCCCACCTACTCGCTGGGCAATCTCTACGCGAGTCAGTTTTTTGCACAGGCCAATGCGGATCTGGGCGATCTGTCCGCGCAATTCGCGCGCGGTGAGTTCGCGCCATTGCGCGAGTGGTTGCGCGCAAATATCCATGCCCATGGCCAGCGGTATTCGGCGGCGGAATTGGTGCAGCGAATTACGGGAAAACCGCTGTCTTACGCACCGTTGATGGTGCATTTATACCAGAAGCTAGCTCCGCTCTACGGCCTGAAATAGTTTCAAGCCGTAAGGTTCTGGTCGCACCGCGCGGTCATCTTCCTGACGGCCTCCATTTTCTCATCAGTGATCCGTCGACACCTTTCGCCACGACGAATCGCTTGACCGACGACAGCATTTGCACCTGTTTCCGGTACAATGGACCCAGTCTCGCACTCAAAACGTAGGCGGCGTAGTTACCACGTCTGATTATGGAACCAACGGTCATTAGTGCCGCGCCCGATCGCGAAGCGATAATTCGCCGGCTGCGGTGGTTGCTTTGGGCTGGCATCGTCTTGTTGCTAGCGGGAATCGTGGTCTTGATCGCCACGGTCGTGCTGCATATCGAACACCGCAATGCGGGACCGAATCCATTCCTGTTGGTATGCCTCCGACTTCGGTTTTACCTCGCGCACTTGGGAGGCGGAATTGCATTGACGAGCGTACTCGGTTTGATCGGCTTACGCGCGTGGCACTTCAGCTTGCGAAGCCTAATGATCTGGACTGCGATCGCAGGGCTGCTGCTGGGATCAGCAGCGCGCATCGTGAGATCACACAACAACGAAATTGAACACCTCAACCTCGTCATCCATGAAGGCGGACTAAGTGCCAAGTATGGGTTTTCGGATGAGAAAGGCTCGGGGTCGATGGGAATTCGGTTGCTATTCTACGGGTGGAACGAAATCTCTAGCTGGCACTATTGGACAATGGTATCCTTTGTGGCGCTGCCGTTGCTCATTAAATGGCCCGTGTATCGTCGCTATATCGTCAGACCTGAAATCCAGACGAATATCCCGTGAACGACGACAGCATTTCACGTGGGCCGCGCGCTCAATCAAAATGCAAACAGGGCGCGAGAATCGCAAGATTCGCGCGCCCTTTGTTATCAACTAGGAAATGTCTGCCAGTTCTCTGCCGGCCGTCTACTCGTCGCCGAACACGCGGGTACTTTCTTCCTTGGTGATCGGTTCGCGGATCTCGTCGGTCGAGATTTGCACCTGCACGCGCAGATCGCCGGCCTCAATGGCTTGCACCTTGATCGTGAACGAAGTGTCGGCCTTGGGGGCCAACTGCTTGAGCGCCTCGAAGACGACGCGCTGACCTTCGATCTGATACCGCACCGGCCCTTCGGCCGAGATGGCTTTCATTTCGCGCGGCAACAAAGCTACGACGCGGACGTTGGTGGCCGCTTTCGAGCCTTGATTGGTCACGCGGACTTCGTAGCTGGTTTGCCCGCCGGCTTCGATCGGATCGTTGACGTCCGAAAGCTGGAAGTTGATGGCTGCCAGACCCTCTATCGCCAGCACTTCCTCGCGTTGATCCGCCAGACCCTGTTGCGCCGTGCTTTTGATCAGCAGCTTGGCTTCGCCCGCTTTCATCGGCAAGGTGGTGAGGCTGACGGTTCCGATCTCCTGTGGCGGCAGTTCTTCGAGGCTCCAATAGACACTATGGGTCGCCGCGTCGAACTGGCCGCCGTTGTTGGCTTCGACGAATTTGAGCTCCTTGGGCAGCACGGCCACCAGCTCGATTTCTTTGGCCGAGGCAGTGCCGGGATTGGTAACCGAAATATTGTGCGTGGCGTTTCGCTCCAAATAGCGGCGTTTCGGCCCAGCCAGGCTGACCTGAAGTTGAGGCGCGACCACTTCTAGTTCGCTGTGTACTTCAGCCTGCAAGTTTCCCTCGCCTTGGGCCGAAATAGTATTAGTGACCTGGCCGGCTTCGGCCGCTTTCAGCGCCAACTC
>JAYVCO010000489.1:0-6448 GCA_043749935.1 Planctomycetia bacterium | reverse complement strand
TCGTCGTCGTTGATCAGCCCCTCGCAGCGCTGGGTGTAGGGAGTGTCGATCGCGACTTCCTCGGCCAGGTCCCGTCGCATGCCCTCGTCGTATGCCCCTGCCTGGGCCCCTTCGTGAGTTCCCGAGTGGTCCTCGGCCGAGATATGTCCGCCAATGCCGATGCTTTTCTTGCTGTGCAGCCGGCCCTCGCCCTGCCCTTTGCCGCGGGTGTACTGGAAGATCCAGACCCGGCCTTGGGAATCCGTGTGGCGAAAAATCACATAAGGAATGAGCTGCTTGAAGCTGGGATCCTCTTCCACCTCGTGCCGCGGGCGGTAGCTGGTATGCCGGGGATTGAACAGCTCGCCGAGATAGCGATCGACCTCCGTCGAAAACCCCTGAAAGTGGCCCAAGTCATGAAACAGCGAGGTCGGCACGACCAGCACGCATTCGGTTTGCACTTGCGCCACGGCAGAATCCTTTCTTGATCGAAAACGAGCTCGGCTCGAGCGGGAATAGCAAGTGAGCCTCGCCGGTGATTGTATCGCCAGTCCGACCCGCTAGCCAGCGGCCCAGTATGGCAATGATGCCACGCGTCAGAGAATCAACATCGCATCGCCGTAGCTGTAAAAACGGTATTCTTCTCGAATCGCTTCTTCATAGGCCCTGCGAATCAATTCGTCGCCTCCAAAGGTGCGCGCCAACACCAACAGCGTGGTTCGCGGCAAGTGAAAATTGGTCAACAGCGCATCGACTGTGCGAAACTTGTAGGGCGGGTAAATGAACAGGTTGCTCGGTCCTTCGAATGGGCCGAGCTGCCCGTCTTGCGACGCGCTTTCCAGTACCCGCACTGAGGTCGTGCCCACGGCAACGGTCCGGCTCCCCGCCGCTTTGCTCTTTTTGATCGTGACGACGGCCTCGGGCGTGATTCGGCACCATTCGCTGTGCATTTGATGCTCGCCAACGGTCTCGGCAGTGATCGGTCGAAACGTATCGAGGCCGACGTGCAGCGTGACTCGAGCCACCAACACGCCGGCGGCTTGCAGCCGCTTGAGAAGGTCGTCGCTAAAGTGCAATCCCGCGGTCGGCGCGGCCACGGCGCCGGGCGTTTTGGCAAACACGGTTTGATAACGCTCTCGATCGGCTTCGGCCATTTCCACTTCACGAATGTAGGGCGGCAGCGGAACCCGGCCGACTTGTTCCAGCAGCTCGAACGTGTCACCCGGCTTTTCGGCCCGCGCGATCCAAGATCCTTCGGGCTCCTTGATCAGCATCCGCAAATGGAATGTTTCTTGCTGCCGCTCGTTGACCAGCGAGATTGTTTCGCCAGGGGCGATTTTTCCGCGGGTTTTGGCCAGCAAACGCCAGTTGCCCTGGCCATCGTCCGACAGAAACAGCCCTTCCCAGCGTCCGCCCGTTTGAGTCCGAAAGCCAACCAACCGGGCCGGAATCACCCGAGTGTCGTTAATGACCAAACAATCGCCTGGCGAGAGCAACTCGGGCAGATCGCGAATATGATAGTGTTGAAGGCTGGAACTGGCCCGGTCAACGACCAGCAGCCGGGCGTCGGTTCGCTTGGGCGCAGGATGCTGGGCGATCAAGTGCTTGGGCAATTCGTAGTCGTAGTGAGCCAGAGATTGCATCGCGGGATTTAGCACTCGATTTTGCTTTCCAAGTTTGAGACCATGCGGCGCGGATTTCCAGACCTTCAAGCCGATCCATTTCGCGATGCGACTTATGAGACCCACCCAGTGAACCCGCATTCTTCCGGTGCCATCCGGATCGTGTTTTGCATTACCGAGCTCGAGCCGGGCGGCGCCGAGCGATCGCTGTTCGAGCTGGTCAAACGCCTGGACCGTCAGCAGTTTGAGCCCTTGGTGTATTGTCTCGGTCCGAGACCCGCCGGCAATCCCAGCTCGCTGGCCGACGCGCTCGAGCGAGAAAATGCGCCAGTCCATTGCTTCGGCGCCCGGCGGCTGATCGAGTTTCCGCGTGTGCTGTGGATGCTTCGCCGGCAACTGCGGATCGACAGGCCGCAAATCGTGCAGACTTTTCTGTTTCATGCCAACGTGCTGGGCGCCCTGGCGGCTCGCTTGGCCAATGTGCCGCACGTGGTAAGTGGCATCCGCGTGGCCGAACACCGCAAGGCCTGGCATCTCGTGCTCGCGCGCTGGACCGACCGCTGGGTCGAGCGCCACGTGTGCGTCAGCCAGAGCGTGCGCGATTTTTCCGAGCAACATGGGCTATCGGCGTCGAAGTTGACCGTGATCCCCAATGGCGTCGATTTCGAGCGATTTGCCGGGGCAAAGCCGGCGTCGGCAAGTAGATTGCGAATTCTCCCCGGACGACGAGTCATCGCTTACGTCGGACGCTTGGATGAGCAGAAAGGCCTCGCCTGGCTTCTCAAGCTGCTGCCGCAGGTTTTTGTGCAATTGCCCAAACATGATCTGGTGGTGGTCGGCAGCGGGCCCGAACGCGATCGTTTGGTGCAGCTTGTTGAGGAATTGGGGCTGCGTGGCCGCGTTCATTTTCTGCGTTTCAGAGACGACGTGCCCGAGATTTTGGCCGCCAGCGAGCTTCTCGTGCTCCCTTCGCGCTGGGAGGGAATGCCGAACGCCGTGTTGGAAGCCATGGCAAGCAGCAAGCCAGTCGTCGCGACGCGCGTCGAGGGTGTTGAGGAATTGCTGGGACCAGCGGCCGAAGACCAGTCGGTGCCCCAATCCGATGCCGAAGCCTTTACGGCCAAAGTGATTGCAATTCTTAGCGATCCAGCGTTGGCGGCCCGTTTAGGAACTGAAAATCGCTCACGAGCCCAGTCTTGCTTTAGCCTGGAATCGATGACGACCGCTTACGAGCGGCTCTATCGAGAGCTAGTTGCCGCAAATCGATAGACCGCGAAATTTTTTTTATTTCGCGCGCGCCTGGTCGAATGCGGCTGCACGTAACCACTTGTGTTCGCTGGGTGCATTTGTACGCGCGCCGGCGTGGTGAAAACCAACTTGACGAGATCGGCTCGAAGGGTATCTTTGGACCCTTGTGGTGAGTTGTGGGGGTTTATGGTGATTCATGCTGTTGACCGGCGCGTTTAGCCGAGCGATCGACGAAAAGCTGCGAATCGCGATCCCCAAACCGCTCCGCGAGGCTCTCGGGCCTTTAGCCAAAGGCGCGCTTTACGTGGCGCCGGGTACGGACGGATCGTTGGCAATGTACACGGAGGACGCGCTGGCCCGATTGGTGGACCGTTTGGCGCACGCATCGCCAAACGCCCAGGATGTGCGAGCCTTCAGCCGGTTGTTCTACGCCAGGGCGCAAGCCGTGGAGTTGGACAGCCAGGGCCGAGTCCGCATTCCGCCCGATTTGGCACAGCTCGCAGGGCTTACGAAAGAAGCAGTGCTCATTGGCGTTCAAGACCACCTGGAGTTGTGGGATCGCGGACGTTGGGAGCAATATGTCGCGCAAAAACAGGCTCATTACGACGAAATCGCCGAGGCGGCCTTCAATAGCCCACCTCGATAGTTAGCCTCAGACTCTCTCCAAGTTTCAAGCAAGGAGTTCCCGCGAGTCGTCCGTCCGCATGTTCGCCAAGTGCCTTCAGTCCGTCTCTCAGTCCACGGCCACGGACTGATCGGCTGACTGGAGCAGACTCACGTGCAGGGATAGCATGTGGGTTGCGAACCGCGAGTGTTGGCCGTTTGGCGCCACATTCGCTCCGCCCGACCTGGAAAGGCACAGGGATGTGCCCCGGGTTAGGGTGGCTTTCGTTTGCGGACGTTTTCGACATTCAAAGAATCACGGGGTGGCCGGCAACTCTGGCCCGGGTATGGACAACTCTCAGCCGGAGCACGTTCCGGTCATGCTCGACGAAGTGATCCACTGGTTGGATCCGCGTCCCGGGCAAATCATCGTGGATGGCACGCTGGGTGGTGGTGGTCACACTAGTGCTTTGGCCGAGCGCGTGGCCCCCAGCGGCTTCGTGCTGGCAATGGACCGCGACCCCGCTGCGCTAGCCGCGGCGGAACGCAATCTGGCCGGAAAGTGCGTCAAGCTCGCGGCGGCCAATTTTCGGGAGCTACCTGAAATCTTGAAACAGCAGGAGATCCCGGCGGTTCAGGGCATCGTCCTCGACCTGGGCCTGTCCAGCGACCAATTGGCCGATAGCGAGCGGGGGTTCAGCTTCGATTCGCCTGGACCGCTCGATTTGAGATTTGATCCCGAAACCGGTGAGGCTGCCTGGCAATTGCTCGAGCGATTGGACGCCACCGAGCTGGCAGATTTGATTTTCAAGTATGGCGAGGAGCGTCATAGCCGGCGGATCGCGCGAAACTTAGTGGAGCGGCGGACCTCGGACCCCGTTCGCACCGCCAGCCAGCTTGCCGATGTCGTGCGTCGCAGCGTTCCGCGAATCCGTGGCGGCGAGCGAATCGACGCGGCGACGCGAACGTTCCAGGCCTTGAGGATTGCCGTCAATGACGAGCTTGGGTCGCTTGCCGCGGCTATGAAGACGTTCCCCGACTGCCTGGCCCTCGGTGGCAAGCTAGCAGTGATTAGCTTTCATTCGCTGGAAGACCGGATCGTCAAAGAGAGTTTCCGCGACGACTTGCGACTCGAAATGCTGACCCGCAAGCCGCTCCGCCCATCGGAAACGGAGATCCAGCGAAATCCCCGCTCTCGGAGTGCAAAAATGCGTGTAGCACGGCGAGTCTAAAGATCGTATTCTTTGGCTCGATTTGAACCAAGAAGAGAGTGCCCCCCAGGCGCTCTGGTCCTCAAGGAGGAGGCCCGCTATGGGTAAAGAAACCAAAATCGGTCTAACCGTCGTTGGAATTCTGCTGCTTGTTTTCGGCGCGTTGTTGTACCGCAGGCTGACGACTCACGATGGGTCCAGCACACCCATCCCAGAAACCGTTGCTTCACAGGCTAAATCGTCGCCGCTAGCGAAAGCAATCGCTCCACCGGTAGCCCCGGACCACGCCCGTACGCGTTCCGAGGGAGTCATCCAAGCTGGTTGGGCCACGCCTCACTCGCGTGCGGCACTCGAAGTGCAAGCGAGCGAGTCGGCCGCGTCGGATATACCCGCAGAGGACTCTGCGGTCGAAACTCCCCCGCTGGACCGATATGCGCAGGCCGCCGAGGGCCTGGCCGCTGACCAGGAGCCGAGCCGTTCAACGAGAGCCAATCCTTTCAGGAAACCGTTGCAGGCCGCTTCGGACGAGATCGAAGACGCCGAGCCCAGCCGGCTCGTCGCGGTTCCTCCGAAACCCAGGCAGCTCGTAGACGCGCAACAAGAAGAACCAGTCGCGACGACACGCTCGCCAATTCGTCGCCTGGGGGGGCAGCTTCCGCTCGATGAGCCCACGGCCGAACCGGCGGCAAATGACGATCGTTATGGCTCCAATGCTCAAGAGCCGCAAAATGCCAACGCGGAGCCGAGAGCGGTTTTCGATCGCGAGCCGATCGCTGTCGACGCCGAATCGTCGACCGATAGCGACTCGATCGCCCCGGCCGTGCGATCGCAATTCAGCTCTCCGGCCGTTGAAGAACGGCCACTTAGTGCGAGCACCGAGCCGGCACCACCTGAGGACGGCAAGTACACCGTCCAACCGAACGACACTCTGTGGGCGGTTTCGGAAAAAGTGTACGGGAACGGCCGATACTTCAAGGCCATCGCACAGCACAATCGATCGCAACTGCCGCGCCCAGATCGTTTGACCGTCGGCACGGTGATTTCCGTTCCGCCCGTGAGCGTGCTGGAGCAGAACTACCCCGCGTTGTGCCCCAAACAACGCAAATCGGCCCTGGTCAAATCCCGGACGATGCCGGCCAGCACGCGACAGCGATTGAGCGGCGATTCGTACGTCGTCGAAGAAGGAGACACGCTGTTCGATATTGCTCGCCACGAGTTGGGAAAGGCGTCGCGCTGGGCCGAGATCTACGATCTCAATCGCGAAACGCTGGGCGAGGATTTCGATTACCTCCAACCCGGCACCGAGTTGGTGATGCCGCCCAAGCCAGCGACCGATGCGATCACTCGTCAACGCGGCACGGGTGTGCAGCGGTAATCAAACGCCATATTCAATGGCTCCTAAAGTCCAGGCAGTCGTGCCGTTGGACGTGCCGTTCATGTCAACCCGACGCGCACGGGCTCTTCGTCAGTATTTTTCGGGGCAGGCTAGCGTTAATATGCTAGCAGTCATTCCATCCCCGCCCGCGTCTGGCACACAGGGATGTCCTCGATGCATGGAAAGTGAGGTTCTGGCGTTTGGAGCCAGTCAGAACTACTGCGAATGGGGCGATTGAGGGTTGTGCGAAGAATATGCGTATCTTGCATGACATCGTGGTATTTTCTGAATTCATAAGATCAATGAAAAGAATCGACTTTAACGGTTCCGATAAGACTATCAATCGCGGCGAATGTTCCAGCAGCTTGATTGAGGGTCGTCGGAATTGTTCAGTGGACTTAGAGGCCCAG
>JAYVCO010000488.1:0-15681 GCA_043749935.1 Planctomycetia bacterium | reverse complement strand
TAGTTGTCGGGCGACCAAAGATCCCCCAAGGCAGTATTATGCCACGTCGCCGCGAGGCCCACAAAACTCAGATTTCCTCCAGACTGAACGAAAATTGCTCGCCCACGACGTGCGAGTGCAACGTCAACGGGCCCTGTTGCTTATGGTGCGTGCCGTCGATTTCCAGGGGAGTGGCGCTGCGGCAGTACAATCCCCCGTGCTGCCGGTAAAGCACCACGTCGTGTGGCCAGTGCCGGCAGACCACGTGATTGTTCGATCCCGGGCCGAGCACGCAGGTATCGGCCATCAGTACCACGGCAGCGGCCGAGGGCTGTGTGCGGTGATTGCTCAAGAAATCGAGCCGTGCCGTGGCGCTCAGCGGATGCGGGCGTGAGAAACGCATCTTGAGCGCACTGCCCAACTCGATCAGGCTGCCATCCGTCAACCAACTGACCGAGTTGATTTTCTCATGATTCAACCACGTGTCGCGTAAGGGTTCGATCGTGTAACCCTCTTCGTCGCGGCGGATCGTGGCGTGGTGGCGCGACAAGTCCGCCAACAGCGGCACTTCCACGGTGCCCTCGGGCACGGCCTGGCCCAGACGGATCTCGGAGCCCTGACAAACAAAGAAGCCACCGACCGCATCGACCCACAGCAACAAACGGTTTTTAGTGGCAATATTCTTCACGGCACCGATCCATTGTACGCAAGCCGTCGAGTCCGTTGATAGAGGCCGTTGGGAGCTGGACATCATGGGATTTCCTGCCTTCGATGCTCAACCGACCCGGACATTTCTGGTGAAGTCCGCCGCATTGCAACCCCTGTGGGCCGCTAAAACCAGTGGCCGGCCCAACCTTCCCGGCGAACATAGTGCCCCGCGTGCCTCGATCGGCCTCGCGGGGCACCGCCAGATTTCTGGCAACGCATCACGGTTTGGCGATATTCACGTGCATGCCGACGGTCTCTACGCTTCCCACCCATCACTACTGAAGCTCTAACCGAGCCCAGCTTTAGTGCGTGGTGGCGGCCTGCGCGTCGGCGACTTTGGCCGAAGCCTGTTCGCCGTTGAAATACTCGGTCACCTGGTCGACGATGTTTTCCGCTTGCGGGGAAGATAGCTGGATTTCGCTATCGAGCGCGGTCTGCGAATTGACCAGCCGCTCCGACACGTTGAGCCGCGTCCGCACTTCGGCGATCAGCTCTTTCACGCGACCCAATTGGCTGTCGTCGATGTTGTATTCGCTCGTCGTTTGCGCGACTTCCAAAACCTTGAAGCGAGCCTCGAGGTTCTCGACGTCCACTTCCAATTGGCGACGGGCGGCCAACATGCCTTCCAGCTTTTGACGGGCGGCATCCAAACTCTTGCGACGGACCGCCTGAATTTCTCGCAGACTGGCCAACGTGGCGTCGTGTGTCTTGTAGCGATCAAATCGGTTTGCCAGGTCGCACTTGACCTGGGCGACCGTGTAGCTGCGGCCGGCATACTGATAGACCGGCTGAGTGGTGGACAAATCGGTCTTCAACCGCATGATTTCCGCGCGGTCTTTATCCAGCGTGGCCGAGGTTTGCACGATCTGCTTGTCCAATCGCTCGACTTCAACCTCTTCCTGGGCAATGACATGCATATTCTTGCGAATGTCTGGAACCAGGGATTTCACCATCTGCCGAGCCCGTTCGATTTCGAATTCGATTGGCACATTGCTTTTGACTGATTCTTTGACCCAGCCGAACGAGGTCCGGGCGTAACTGGCGGCATCGCGGCCAAAGAACAACATCATGAGGAGCCCCAAGCCCCCAACGGTCACCAACGTCTTCTTAATCATGGCAAAATCCTCCCTACGGTGGGTCAACGTATACGGTGTAAGTTCTGCGGTGTCTAAAATCGCCGCTCCAGTGGGTATTCGCCGCGAATTGGCAGGTCTTTGATTCGAGTTTGAAATAATTTCAAGATGGCGGCGCTTTTGGGACTGGTTCGGTGTGTAACTTGCTTCCCCAAAGGCTTTTGCCGTGCCTCTCTGGCGGTTAGGTTAATTGAGTCACAACTGACCTATGGCCAGCGATTCCAGGGAAAATAAACGCCGTGTCCGACACTTCACCCCAGCAACTTGTCAAGCAGATCCACGACCAGCCTCGGCGGCTGGTAATCGCTGTGACTGGGGGCGGCAGTGCGGCGATTTCGACGTTGCTGGGAGTCGGCGGCGCGTCAAGGTCCGTGCTGGCGGCGACCGTGCCTTATTCGTCCGAAGCGCTCGTTGAATTGATTGGCGGCAAGCCCGACGAATACTGCTCGTCTTGGACCGCCCGCGCGATGGCAATGGCTTCGTTCTTGCGAGCGCAAAAATACGACCCGACGGCCGATACGCTGGGCATTGCCTGCACGGCGAGCCTGGCCAGCGATCGGCCCAAGCGAGGGCCGCAACGTGCCCATCTGGCGTACCAAACGGCCACCACCACGGCGGAGTGCTGGCTGGAACTCGAAAAAGGCCGCCGTAGCCGGGCGGAGGAAGAGTCGCTTCTGACCGCTCTGATATTGAACCATCTGGCCGAGTCGTGCGATCTTGAAAGCCGCTTGCCTCTGCCGCTAGTAGAAGGCGAACAAACGCACAGCCGAAAAATCGTCGCGCCGCCAGATCAACAAGATTTGTTGGCCGGGCGCGTGCCGGCCGTGGCGCTCGGCGCCGCCCGCAACAAAGCAAAACCGCTGGCCGTGTTTCCTGGCGCGTTTCACCCATTGCACGATGCCCACCGGAAGATGGCCGATATTGCGGCGCAATTGTTGGGCCAGGACATGGCTTTCGAGATTTCGATTCTCAACGTGGACAAACCGCCGCTCGATTTTTTGGAAATCGAGGATCGCGCGCGGCAGTTCTCGGCCGACCAGAGTGTCTGGCTGTCCCGCGCGCCGAACTTCACCGAGAAGGCCACGCTGTTTCCCGGTGCGACCTTCATCGTCGGTGCCGATACGATGGCCCGCATTGGCCAGGTGCGCTACTACGGTGGCCAGCTCGCCACGCTCGAGACCGCGATCGCGCACATCGCGACGCAAGGTTGCCATTTCCTAGTATTCGCTCGCGCCGCCGACGGCGAATTGAGCACGTTGCGAGACCTGCAATTGCCCGAGTCCCTAGCTCGATTGTGTCAAGAAGTTCCCGAGAGCCTGTTCCGATTCGATGTTTCATCGACCGAATTACGTCGACAAAGCGGACGAGAATAGCACTCGCACCAGGTGCAAATTCGCCTTGATTCGAGAACGGCCATGAAGGAGGGAGCCTTAGTTCTGATGGAACGTTTGCACCAAATTATCATCATTGGCGGCGGGTTTGGCGGGCTATATGCCGCCAAGTCGCTTCGGCGTGTGCGTGCCGAGATCACGCTCATCGATCGGCATAACCACCATCTGTTTCAGCCGCTGCTCTATCAGGTTGCCACCGGCGCGCTCTCGCCTGCCAACATCGCCGCGCCCCTGCGCGGGGTCCTGCGCCGGCAAAAAAACACCCGCGTGCTGATGGCCGAGGTGGTCGACATCGACGTTCGCTCTCAGCGAGTCGTGCTCGGCGATCGCGAGCGAACCGAAGTGCCTTACGACGCGCTGATCGTGGCCGCGGGTTCGCAATTCAATTATTTTGGTCACGAAGCATGGTCTGAAAACGCGCCTGGCCTGAAAACCATCGAGGACGCAGTGGCGATTCGTCGTCGCGTGCTCAGCGGCTTCGAACAGGCCGAGCTCGAAACGAATCCCGAGATTCAAAAAGCCTGCATGACGTTCGTCGTCGTCGGCGCCGGTCCGACGGGCGTTGAAATGGCGGGCGCACTGTCCGAAGTGGCGCGTCACACGCTGCGAGATGATTTTCGCAGCATCGATCCGCGCAACGCTCAAGTGATTTTGCTCGAAGCCCAGAACGCCGTGCTGGGCGCGTTTCCGCCAGATTTGCAAGCCAAGGCCCGGCAATCGCTGGAAAAGCTGGGAGTCACGGTGAGACTCGGCGTAACGGTGACCGATGTCCGCCCGAATGAAGTCACCGTGAAGGTGGGCGATCATACCGAATCGATTCGCGCTGGTGCGGTGCTGTGGACTGCCGGAGTCAAGGCTTCGCGACTGGGAACCGTGTTGGCGCAGGCAACCGGTTTGAATACCGACCGTGTCGGCCGGTTGGTGGTTGAACCCAATCTGACGTTACCGGGCCATCCGGAGATTTTTGTCATCGGAGACCTGGCGAGCTATAGCCATCAAACCGGCCAGCCGCTGCCCGGACTGGCTCCGGTCGCGATGCAGCAGGGACGCTACGTGGCCCGCGTTATTCAGGCCCGCCTGAACGGAACCGAACCCCCGAAAGCGTTTCACTACCTCGATCGGGGAAACATGGCCACGATCGGTCGGGCCAAAGCGGTGGCCGATCTGGGATGGTTGCACATTTCCGGTCTCCCGGCCTGGCTGGTCTGGCTCTTCATTCACCTGATGTATCTGGTGCAGTTCCAAAATCGCGTGTTGGTGTTGTTCCAATGGGCCTACAACTATTTCACCCTGGGGCGCGCGGCGCGACTGATTACCGAGGAGCCGCCTCGCGAGGATCGTGGCTGATGCGGCCTCGAATACTGGGTTTTTGAGCAGCCAAAGCGCGAAGGAAAGATTCCGCGGATTTTGCTGCCCCCCCATGCGAGCACTCGCACAACTAACAATTCGGTCGGGCGAAACTCCGAGCTAGCTTCGGTGGTAAATGGCTACGTTGGCGATTTGTTGACGGCCTATTGCCAAGGTGTCATCATACTCGCTGCTTTGCGGCCAGGCCCCGAGTGCAATTCGTGCCCGGGGATTTTCACACTTTTTGGGAGCAACTGAATGATGCGGCACACTTCTATCTTGAAAGGACTGGCCGCGGTGGCCTTGGTGATCGGCTCGTTGACGACGACTGCCCTTGCGGCGGACGCGGCCAACCCGAACGGCACCTGGAAATGGACATTCCCCACGCAAAACGGCGACATCGACCTTTCGCTGACGTTGAAGGCCGATGGCGAGAAGCTCACGGGACAAATGACTCGTGGCGATCAGAACACGGATATCACCGACGGCACGTTCAAGGACAACGAAGTGAAATTCAACGTTACGCGCGAGCGCGACGGCCAGAAGTTCACGGCCAAGTACAAAGGCAAGGTCGACGCCGACACGATCAAGGGCGCGATCGAGTTTGAATTCAACGGAGAAACGCGAAGCTTTGATTGGGAAGCCAAGCGCGATAAGTAATTCGAGCGGCGTTCGAACACTTGTCGCAATCGCTGCATACGAGGGCGATGACTTCGTAAAGGACCTCCCCCCAGGATTTTTTCACTGGAGCACTCAACCATGACTCGTCACACACAGGTTTTGAAATTGTTGGCTGCCGGCTGCTTGCTGTTGGGCCTTACGGCCACTGCCAAGGCGGCCGACCCGAACGGTGTTTGGAAATGGAAGTTCGCGACTCAAAACGGTCAGGAATTCGAGCTCTCGCTGAAGCTCAAGGCCGAAGGCGATAAGCTCACCGGCGCGGTCACGCTGCCGATGGGTGATGAAATCGAAATCAAGAACGGCGCGTTCAAGGATGATCAGGTCAGTTTCGAAACGTCGGTCGAGCGCAATGGCAACACCTTCACCACGAAGTACAAAGGCAAGGTCGACGGCGATACGATCAAGGGCACCACGGAGCGCGAGCGCAATGGTGAGGTGATGAGCCGCGAGTGGGAAGCCAAACGCGAGAAGAAGTAGTTCGAGCCGCATTTTTCTATTGAGGCCTAGTAAACCAAAGGAAAAGGGCGACCAACGGAAACCCTGGAAACGCGGGCGTTTGAGATTGCGCCGGTTTCCAGTACTTTTCTCGGAATCAATAAAACCAGCCAAATCCACTCTTACTCAAGGAGCTACCGATGACTCGAACTCTCCGCGTTATGCCGGCGCTAGCCGCCCTGTGCCTGATGCTCGGGCTGGCCGCCACCGCCCAGGCCGCCGATCCAAACGGCACCTGGACCTGGAGTATCAATCGAAATGGCCAAGACATCAGCTTCTCGCTGACGCTCAAAGCCGATGGCGAAAAGCTCACAGGAGCCATGAAGCTGCCGATGGGGGACGATGTTCAGATTCAAAATGGTTCGTTCAAGAACGACGAAATCAGTTTCGAGACTGTCTTCGAATTCAACGGCAACAGCATCAAGCGGAAGTACACCGGCAAGGTCGAAGCCGACACGATCAAGGGCAAGAGCGAAGGAGAGCGTGACGGCCAGGTTGTCAGCCGCGACTGGGAAGCCAAACGCGAAAAGAAATAGCCCGCCCGGCTTCACTGGTTTGTAGAATGTACGCTGTTAAGCCGCACGCGGTGAAGAACACCGCTTGCGGCCGTTTGCTCTAAAGAACCGTCGCTGCCGGCCATTCACCCCATCTACTCAATATTCAGCCCACTTTCAGCCTCAGGAGGTCCATGCCATGTCGAAGCCAACTATGTTGCTCGTCGCCGCGCTATGGAGCGCTAGCTTGATCGGATCAAGTCGTGCCGCGGATATGACCGCTGGCATGCAAAAGGGAACACCGGAATTGAAATCGGCCGGTCCCGCCACGTTTGCCCCACAAGGCGTTCTGCTGGTCGGAGACACTGCCGGCGCCACCATCTTTGCGATTGCCACGGGCGACACCGCCAGCGGCAGCCCGAGCGAGTCACTCTCCGTCGAAAAAATCGACGAGAAGATCGCCGCCATGCTCGGCACCACTTCGCAGCAGATCTTGATCAACGACATGGCTGTGAACCCGGAGACTGGCAACACGTATCTGACCGTTTCGCGCGGCAAGGGCCCCGACTCCAAGCCGGTCATCATCCGGGTCGATGCCAGCGGCAAAGTCGGAGAGTTTTCGCTCAAAGACGTCAAGTTCTCGAAGGCCGCCATTCCCAATGCTCCCGCCGAAAAAGGCCGGCAAGAGGTGACCACCGATTTGCAGTTCACCAATGGAACGGTGCTCGTGGCCGGCTTGTCGAACGAAGAGTTTGCCTCGACACTGCGGGTCATCCCGTTCCCGTTTGCCGAAGTCGATAAAGGTGCGGGCGTCGAGATCTGGCACAGCGCTCACGGCAAGTTCGAGACCGCTTCGCCGGTGCGCACGTTCGCCGTGTTCGACATTGGCGGGCAGCCGAATGTGTTGGCCGCCTACACTTGCACGCCGCTAGTGAAGTTCCCGCTGTCGGACCTCAAGCCGGGATCGAAGGTCAAGGGCACGACGATTGCCGAGTTGGGCAACCGCAACCGCCCGCTCGATATGATCGTCTATAAGAAAGACGGCAAGGACTTTTTGCTGATGTCGAACAACGCGCGGGGCGTTATGAAAGTCGACGTCGAGAACATCGACAAGGCCGGCGGGATTACCGATGCGGTTAAAGGTGGCGGCACGGCCGGACTGCCGTACGAGACCATCAAAGAGCTCAAGGGAGTCACGCAGCTCGACAAGTTGGATAAGGACCATGTGCTACTGTTGGTTCAGTCCGATTCCGGTTCGCTCAATCTGAAAGCGATTCAACTGCCGTAATGGGTCTTGATATCGTGCGTTTATTTCGGCGCCACTGGTGGTCAGGCTCGACTGCCAGTGGCCGCCGAAGCCTCTGCAACCAAGTTTTTTCGCGATGAGCACGATGCGAGATCGCCGCTGGCGCCACATTGGCCTGAGTTTGCTCGTTGCGATCACCTGGGGCTGCGGCGATTCTTCGCCGACCCCGCCAGTTGCCGCGACGGGAGAAAATCCGGAAGCCACTGCGGCAACGCCAGCCAAGAAGTTGCGGATACGCATGCATACTTCCAGCGCGGGTGTGGCCGACAGCGTCGATCTTGTCGGCCTCGGAAGCGACGACCTGACGGCCTTCGAGGAGCTCCCCGAACAGCAGCGAGGTGCGGCGCTGGCTGTGTATATTGTCAACAAGGATCAACCTGATCCGCCGGCCGTGTTGGGCGAAACCACTAGAGACGGTGACGCTCTGCGATTCACGCCCCGCTTTCCGCTTGGACCCGATCTGAGCTACCGAATCGTTTTACAGGGTAGCACTCGCGCCAAAGGCGGCGAGTCGCCTCCGGATGACGTTTCACTGGAATTCAAGACTGCCGTTCTGCGAGGCGTGCCCAGGGCCGTGGTGGGGAGCATTTTTCCGAGCAGCGATCAGTTGCCGGAAAACCAGTTGAAGTTCTACATCCATTTCTCCGCGCCCATGAGCCGGGGCGAGGCGTATCGCCATATCCATCTGCTCGATGCCGAAAACCAGGAAGTCGAGGGGGCGTTTTTGGAATTGGGCGAAGAGCTTTGGGATCCTGAAATGCGGCGATTCACGTTGCTCTGCGATCCGGGCCGCGTGAAGCGTGGACTCAAGCCTCGCGAAGAAGTGGGCCCGGTGCTCGAAGAGGGAAAAACGTACACGCTGGTGGTGGATCGCAATTGGGCGGACGCCAATGGCTCGAAGTTGGCCGAAGGCGGTCGCAAGACATTTCAAGTCATGCCACCCGACCAAACGCCGATCGACATCATGGCATGGAAAATCGAGTCACCCGCCGCCGGCACGACCGCCGCGGTCGTCGTGCGATTCCCCGAACCTTACGACCACTCGCTGCTCGAACGAATTTTGTCGATCTTGAATCCCGAAGGCGATAAGCTGGCCGGCACGATCGAAGTCAGCGACAAGGAAACTTCCTGGCAGTTCAAGCCGAGCGAGCGCTGGGCAGCCGGCACGTATCAATTAATCGCCCAAAAGTTGCTCGAAGACCTGGCCGGCAACTCGATCGGCCGGGCCTTCGACGTCGATGTGTTCGCGCCGGTTCAAGACAAGGTTGCGACCGAAACCGTTTCGATCCCATTCACGATCGAGAAAGCGGACGCGAAGCGCTGATCGCGTTGCAGGCTTTCAGAATTCGCGCGACCGCTTCGTCGATTTCCTGGCGAGTCGTAGTGGCCCCCAGACTGAATCGTAACGAACCGGCAAGCACTTCTTTGCTGCATCCCATCGCGATTAGCACGGGCGAGGGCTCGCTCGACCCGCTCGCGCAGGCCGAACCGGTCGAGCAGGCGATGCCTGCCAGATCGAGCGCCATCAAGAGTGCCTGGCGGTCGATTCCGACGAATGCCAAATTCGACGTTTGCGGCAATCGCTCCGCCAGACGGCCGTTGACGACGATCTTGCCGGGAAATCCACCAATCAGCCCGGCTTCCAGCGCATCGCGCAGTTGACGCATGCGCGCCACCCGCGCCTCGCTTTCGCGGTGCCGGGCAGCCAGCGCCGCGTGCATTCCGGCGGCCAGCGCCACCCCTTCGGTGCCCGGCCGCAGTCCGGCTTGTTGAAATCCGCCGAACGAGAGCGGCTCTAGTGCTGACTCGTGGCGTACTACCAGCGCCCCAATCCCCACGGGCCCATGAAACTTGTGGGCGGCCACGGTCATCGAAGTTGCGCCGAGTGAACGAAAGTCGAGCGGCATCTTCCCGGCCATTTGAACGGCATCGATGTGCATCGGCACATTGACGGCCGCGCATTGCCGGGCGATCTCGCCGGCCGGTTGCACGACGCCCGTTTCGTTGTTGGCCAGCATCACGCTGACGAATCGGGGTTGCCTGCCGGATCGCGTATGATTGTGCAGCAATTCGGCGAAGCGTCCCACGTCGACCATTCCATCCGCAGTAACCCCCAGGCGATGAATAGTCCAACCACGGCGCTCGAGCATCTCGACCGGCGCCGAGACGCTGGGATGCTCGATGGCTGAAACGATTGCCTCGCCAATAAGCGCAGGTTGTTGTTGCAAGCCGGCTAATCCGAGCAAGGCAAGATTGTTGGCTTCGGTGCCGCCGCTGGTGAAGATGACACGATCGGGGTTGCGCCCAGAGAGCCGTGCGCCCAGCAGGTTTCCGATCCCTTCCCGCGCGTCTTCCAATGCCTGCCGAGCCCGCCGGCCAATCCCGTGCTGGCTAGCCGGATTGCCGAACCGCGTCGCCTGGCATTCGGCCATCGCCGCGGCCGCCTCAGCGCACAGGGGTGTCGTCGAGTTGTGGTCGAGATAGATCCATTCCATTTGGTCCAATTCTACCAGCTTGACTGGGGTCGGGAGTGCCGGCCGCGCGGCTTTCCGTTGGCATGGAAGTCGAGCTTTCGCCCCCCAGGCGCGTTATCATGGAGCCTACGTTGTCGTTTTGGAGAAGTTTGAATGGGTACCTTGCCGCGCCGATTTTATCGCTTGGTATATATCGTTGTCATGGGCCTGGGTTTGTTGTGGATTATCGATAGCCAGTCAATCTGGCTCAATCCAACACAGGTGCTCGACAATTCTTCCAAAGTTCGTAACGCCAGTTTCGACCGACAGGAGAGCGATCGGGTCGTGGAAATGAACCGGCGGATCAAGGTCGTGGCCGCCACGACGATGGGCGTGGTCGTGGGCATCGAAGTGCTGGCTTTTGTGTTGCGGCGATTGAGGATTTTTCCTTAGCGGGAAATTAAGTCCATGGAACCGGATCGGCCAGGTACGAAGAAGTCGCCGTCTTGCCCTTGCTGCGGCAACCGGTTGCGTCTGCGCCCCGATCAGATCGGTTCGGAGGTCATGTGCCCAAAGTGCAGCTCGACGTTCGTCGTCGGGCGCAAACACCATCAGGTGCCAGCGACGTCCGGCGACAGCGACGATGCGTACGAGCCAGAGATTCCGCTCACGCCGTCTTCGATCGTTCCGATCGATGAAATGATCGACGTCCGTACGCAGCCTACCGGCCAACCGCAATACGAGGCCGATTGGAGCGTCGACGAATTGGAGGCGGAAGAGCATCATGAACGTCCGCCGGGCATCGAACAAGAATACTTGGCGCTCGCCGAAGTCAAAGGGCTGATGCGGACCGAATACGTTCCACTCCCGCCCCACTGGACCTTTTTCTCCGGTGTATTTGCCTTTCCTTGGCAGAGCTTCAACGTCGGTCGCTGGTGCGGCATGTCATTTGGGCTGAGCATGACGAGCTGCGCCTTTATCTTTACTCTCGACCTGCTCGGTTTCCTGCATGGCGGCCTGAGTGTAAACGCCGTGATGGGCGTGCCGGCGGCAATGGTCACGATTGGACTGGCGCTGATTACGTGCTCGTTTTGCGCGGCGAGCGTCTTAGCCGCCATCCAAGACACGGCGGATGGCCACGACGAAGTGCAAGAGACGACCATGCCCGACTGGGACCAATGGACGTTCACGTTTATCAGCATGTTCAGCCTGGCGGCGGCGGCCGGCGCGATCGGCCTTCCGCTGAGCCTGATCGAGCCGATTGGCCCGGCCGCTTTCCTGGTCTCGACACTGATTTTCTTCCCGATCCTGCTGCTATCGGCCATGGAGACCGACTCGTTTTTCATGCCCTATTCGCCGCCCGTGCTCAGCACATTACGCCGCTACTGGCATGGCTGGCTGCTGTTTTATTTGCTGTCGACGGCGATGCTCTTGGTCTGGTGCGTCGCCTTTGGTTTCATGTTCGTCGCCGCGCCGTATGCCGCCATGATCCTTTCGGGACCGGTGCTCGGCGCCATGATGCTTATTTACGCGCGCTGGCTGGGCCGGCTTGCCTGGCGAGCCTCTGGAGCGCCGGCCGCCGCGATCGAAGACGTTTCTGAACCGAGCCGGGGCGACACGGAATCCAAGAGGGCCGGGTCCAGCAAGCACGCGAAGAAACGGCAGCGCATTCGCATTCAGCTCCCCGACTTTGATGCGGCCGCGGGAATGGTCTCGGATCAGCCGCCCGCCGCCCGCCCTCGGATCGATTTTCATCGCCGGGGCTGAGCTAAGGCTTTCAGGGGTGCACGGCGAAGACGCGCGTTGGTCCGCCGCTGCCGGTCTCGATCTTCATCGGAGCGATGAACAGGGTGAAGCCGCGAGGCGGCAACTTGTCGAGGCTTGCCAGGTTTTCCAATCCATAGCGGCCCGCCTTGCCCAGCAGATGGTGCACCGCGAAATCGCGAGACAGCCCGTAGTCGACGCTCATCGTGTCGAGCCCCACCCCGCGCACCTGCCGCTCTTCGATCAGGAATTGCACGGCTTCGGCCGAATAGCCGGGGAAGTGCAGCCGGCTCATTACGTCCTTGTTCTGATAGCGGGTCGGGTTGTTCCAGAATTGGCTCCAGCCAGTCAGTGCCAGCACGACCGCTCCTGAGGGAATCTGGCCGTGGGCCGCCTCGAATCGTCGGATGTCGTCGAGTCCAACCCGATAGTCGGGGTCGGCGCTCACCGGCCCTCGCACGTCGATTACCACGCCGGGAGCAAATAGCTGCTCCGCTGGAATCTGGTCGACCGACGGTTTGCCAGGCTCAAAATGGTTCGGGGCATCCAAGTGGGTGCCCAGGTGCTCGGGCGAACTGAAGGCTTTCGAGAGCACGCCATCTTTTTCCAGCGTGGCGATCGTGTGCAGCTCGAACGGTTTATAGTTTTCGCCTGGCCAAAAGGCGCTCCGCGGGTTTAGCGGCCAGGACAAATCGACGATTTGCAATTTGCCTGCCACCAAGTTTTCGAGCGACGGCTCGACGGCGGCCTCGGCGCCTTGGGCGAACGGAGTTTGGCCGGAACCGTGCAGCTCCAGGGCCAGATTGACCAAAATGCCCCCTGCCAACGCCAGCACGCATTGCAACCAACGACGCATTGTCCCCGGACCCTCCCAAGATTCTTGGTTACCACGCTAGAAAAGTCTAGCTTGGGAAATCCCGGGTCCCGATCGCGAGTTTCGTCCGGGGAAACTAGCCCTTTGGCTGGTCAGCCGGTGCTGGTTATTTGTGAACCATCTTGAGCAGAGCGATCTTCTTCGGGCTGCCGTCGGGATGACACTCGTATGTGAGCATCTCGTGTTGCAATGGCACTTCTTCGGCGGCACCTGTCGCCTTGCCGGCCAGAATGTCGAGGACGTGCGGGTCGCAGTCGTCGTCGTTTCCGCCGCCAAAACGGTGTGGCTCGGCGATCTCGTTCACCTTGCGAGTCAGCAGGTCCCTGCCTTCCGGATAGCCTTCGGTCGATTGCATGACGACCTGGTAGGCCCATTTGCTGGGATCGCCGCCGCCCAGTCGCGCCAGGTCGACCGTGGCCGAAATGGTGCGGTCGGCGCCCTTGGCCCGGTCCGGGACAACGATCGACGATTGCTCGGCCGGCGCGACTTTCCGCTGGATTTCAGCCTCGACGCGGCCTGCCGGCAAGGGCGAGAGAATGACGAGCTTGTCCCAGGCATCGCTCTCGGCGAACCGGACGTTCAGGCCCGGCACGGTTTCGGTGAAGCGGGCGCCCTGGTGATTGTCGGTGCGGATGAAGATGAAGACCATCTGCACGGAAAAGCCACTCCACAATTCCCACGGGTCCGCCAGGGTCGCCTGCACGGTGACGTCGAAATCGACCCGACCGGCCTTCTTGGTGACCGAGAACTCGGTGAGGTCGAACGAGCCCTTTTTGTAGACGATGTCGGTCGGATAGGTGTAGGTTCCGGGTCCGTTGTCGTCGCCCACCGGATCCTTGAAGGTGATCTTGTCGGCCGCCGTGGCGGTTGTTGACCCGAATGCCAGCACGACCAGAGCCAGATAGTGGGTAACTCGCTTCATGGATCGCCTCTATCGTGAAAGGAGTTGGCTCGAAAGGCCTGTTCCGCAGGTCCTTGTCGCTTCCGAACTAGCCTGAATGTAGCCCCCCTTCTCGGCTGCGACAACTTTTTCCTGCCCAAGCGTGACCAAGTTCGTCCTGTCCCCGGGCGTGTTTCATGCTAAACTTGCTCGTGCAAACCGGTTGACGGCCGGGCGTGCGATCGTCAATATTTCAACGTTCGCTACTGCCCGCGCGCCGCTGGCTCCTTTTTTGCCGGCGGGCCGGCTGGGTTTGGGGTTCATTCTAGGTAACACTGTCTTTTTGAAAGGGCATTGGCATCGACCGCAATCAGAGGATCAACGAGCAGATCCGAATTTCACCCGTCAGAGTTATTTCCGCCGAAGGCGAATTGTTGGGGATCATCAGCACGGACGAGGCTTTGACGCGAGCCCGCGAGGCCGATCTGGATCTTGTCGAGGTCGCCCCCAACGAGCGACCCCCTGTCTGCCGGATCATGGACTACGGCAAGTTCAAGTACCAGCAGAAGAAGAAACAAGGCAAGACCCACACCCATCAAAGCAAGATCAAAGAGATCCGCGTTCGTCCCAAGACGGGCGAGCACGACATCGGGTTCAAGCTGAACCAGGCGCGCACGTTCTTGCAGCACAAAGACAAGGTGGTTGTCTCGGTCATCTTCCGCGGGCGAGAAATGGCCCACATCGAAGAAGGCCGCAAGGTGATCGACCACGTCATCAAGGAACTCGAGGAAGTGGGCAAGGTCGAGGCGCCCCCTTCGCATCAGGGCAAACGCATCGTTTGCATCCTGGCGCCGAAGTAGCCACGCCCGACCTCCGACTAAGTGCGCTGGACGAACCTGACCGCTACTTGATTGCGCTGGGCGAAGTTGCATGTTGCGCGAGCTGACCAAGGCCGATTGGCTGTCGCTTCTGAACCTGTCGCCCGAGTTGATTCCGCAGGCATTGATCTTGCGCGGGACGCGCAATCTGCGGCGTAACTACGATGCCCACCAGGCTTATTTTCAGGATATCGTCCACGTCGGTTCGCCGAATGGCGTGTTTGAAGACGTCTTCATCGGGAGCTATCGAGGAGCGAGGATCGGCTATGCGTCGGTCTATGGGGCGGCGATGGCGTCAGAGATCGTCCACCTGTTCGGCACGCTGGGAACTCGGCTCGTAATTCAGACTGGCTGCGGCGCGCTAGCCGACTCGCTCGAAGCCGGCGATCTGTTCGTCGCCGAAGAAGCCTATTGTGGCGAGGGCGCGGCCCAATACTACCTGCCAGATGCCAAAACCGTTCGCGCGTCGATTTCGCCGGAAGCATGGCGATCTTTGATTCCCGGCAGTCAGATACCGATCCACGCCGGTCGCATTTACACGACCGCCGCGCTCTTGGCCGAGGGTAACGCCGAACTAGACGCCTGGGCTCGTTCGGGCTTTGCCGCCGTCGACATGGAAACCGCTACGACATTGGCCGTGGCCGAGCACTTTGGCATGGACCGTGGATCGATCCTGTTCGTGTTCGACAACCCGCGCCGGCAGCACCACATGCTCCTGACCAGCGCCGAGAAGGACGAGCGTCGCACCGCAGCCAATCAACAAATGATCGAAATGGCTCTGGCGATGGCCATGACGGTTGCTGCGAGGTAAACGTGCATTCAACGTCCAAGCATTACATTACTATGGGTGAAGTTCCCGTAGCCGGCCAGTTTTCTCCCAGAAAAACCCTCTTTCGCTTCTGCCGGGGTTCCCTATAATGACAGGTTCACTTTTGTGACCGATCCCCCCATTGGGCTCAAACCCGTTCAATTGAATCATGCCAAAACAGAAGACTCACAAGGGCGTCAAGAAGCGCTTTCGCCTGTCGGCCAACGGTAAGGTCAAACACCGCAAGGCCGGCACGAGCCACTTGGCTGCCCGCAAGACCCACAAGCGCAAGCGATTGCTGCGCGGCACGACGGTCTTGGACAAAGAATTTACGCCACAGATTGCGACCGCACTAGCTGGCAACAGCTATTAACGACCTCGGTTATTCGAGGTCGAACACGCGCGCGGGCTGGACAACGCTCGCTCAAACATCTTGAGCGGGGGCCTTGACGTGCGACAGATGGAAAGTGATGTGCCATGAGGACTACCA
>JAYVCO010000487.1:0-11445 GCA_043749935.1 Planctomycetia bacterium | reverse complement strand
GGTGGTACATTTGACTAGGCGTTGCGTCAAAGGATCGAGCCTCTTAAGCGTGTGCACAGGCGTGCCGTGAATCTTGAGCTCAGACTGGTCTTCACGTCGAAGAGGTGGGCCGCACAAGCGGAACCGCACTGGAGTTGTGGATACTCTATCGATCGTGCCAGCGAGAGTCGTTTTGCCTCCCTCCTCCCGCGTGCGGGACTTACCTCTTGCCGTATAATGCATGGTGTGACTTCACCGCATGCTGACCGGCACGCTAGCTTCCACGGCGATAGCTTTGTTGGGAACGCTAGCTTGAACCAAGCAAGTTGCCGTGGGCACATCTCCCGTGCGCGCTGCGTTTCCCGTGGACCTGCCTGCTCGAGACCAATGACTGGTCGCCTCACCAAGCGAACGCACTTCGCTCTTGGTGCAGCTTGCAGATCGTTTTCGAAGTGTTGCCGCTTCCGAAATTGATTTGCAATTTTGTATCCCCCCGCGTGAGATGCCGCTTCATTGACCGATAACCTAATAGTGAGTTTTCCCCGTTGCCCCAGTTACAGAATGGGACAAGGCTTTCGCCGTCTTGACCCGACAACTTTGACTTACGTCGCCCGCACAACCCAGGCATACCGAAATCACTGAATTCCGTAAAGGAACCTATAAAACTCATGGCCACTACGACTCACAGCAAGCCCTTGGTAGAACTCGAAGCGGCGACGGTACGCTTCTGCGGCGACTCGGGCGATGGCATGCAGTTGGCCGGCACGCAGTTGACCAACACGTCAGCTTTGGCCGGTAACGATATTGCCACGTTTCCTGACTTCCCCGCCGAGATTCGAGCCCCGCGCGGAACGAAGGCCGGCGTGAGCGGTTTTCAGATTCGCTTCGCGAGCACCGAGATTTTTACGCCGGGCGACCAGGTGGACGCGCTGGTGGCCATGAATCCCGCGGCCCTGACGACCAATCTGGTCGACCTGATTTCCGGCGGCATACTGATCGTCAACAAAGACGCTTTCGACGAAAAGGGCATGGCGCAGGCTGGCTACAAGACGAACCCGCTCGAAGACGGCAGCCTCGACGGCTATCAACTGTTCCCGGTCGAGATGACCCGCTTGACGCGATTGGCGGTCGAAGGGCTGGGCCTGGGGCTCAAGGAAAGCGATCGTTGCCGGAACTTCTATGCCATGGGCTTGACGTTCTGGCTGTACGATCGTTCGCTGGAACCGACGCAACGCTACATCGACGAGAAATTCGGCAAAATGCCGGCCGTGGCCGAAGCTAACCGCCGCGCGCTGACGGCGGGCTACAACTATGGCGAAACCACCGAGGCCATGGCCAGCCAGTTTTCGGTCCAGAAGGCCGAGCTCAAGCCGGGCCTGTATCGCAATATCACCGGAAACCAGGCCGTGGCCTGGGGACTGATCACGGCCTCGCAACGCAGCGGCTGCGAACTGTTTTACGGCAGCTACCCGATTACTCCGGCCAGCGATATTTTGCACGAGCTGGTCCGGCACAAGAACTTTGGCGTGCGAACCTTTCAAGCAGAGGACGAAATCGCGGCGATTACTTCGGCCATTGGCGCTGCGTTCGGCGGCGGGATGGGCGTGACGGCTTCGAGCGGACCAGGCATCGCGCTCAAGACCGAAGCCATCGGCCTGGCCGTGATGACCGAGTTGCCGCTGCTGATCGTCAACGTGCAGCGCGGTGGGCCCAGCACGGGCTTGCCCACCAAGACCGAGCAGGCCGATTTGCTGCAAGCACTGTTTGGCCGCAACGGCGAGTGCCCGGTGCCGGTGGTTGCGGCTCGCAGTCCGGCCGACTGTTTCGACGCCACGATCGAGGCCTGGCGAATTGCCACGCGGCACATGACGCCGGTGTTCCTGCTGACCGACGGCTATATTGCCAACGGCGCCGAGCCGTGGAAGGTGCCCGATGTCGAATCGCTGCCCCTGTTCATGGTCAAGCACCCGCAGGGAACGGAAAACGGTGACGTGTTTCATCCTTACGCGCGCGATGAGAAGTTGGCTCGGCCCTGGGCCCTGCCAGGCACGCCGGGACTGATGCACCGCATTGGCGGTTTGGAAAAGCAAGACATCACGGGCAACGTCAACTACGAAGCGGCCAACCACGAGCACATGGTCAATCTGCGAGCTCGCAAAGTGGCCTTGGTGGCCAACGATATCCCTCCGCAAGAACTCGACGGACCAGCAAGCGGAAAACTGCTGGTGATCAGTTGGGGCGGCACGTATGGCGCTTGTGCCACCGCGGTGAAAGAGGCGCGCGCCGCCGGCCGTTCGGTGGCCCACGCGCATCTGCGCTATCTGAACCCCTTCCCAGCCAACCTGGGCGACATCATTCGCCGCTTCGATCGAGTGCTGATTCCGGAACTGAACCGCGGGCAGTTGAGGCTGGTGATTCGCGCCGAATTCCTGGTCGATGCCGTGGGACTCAACAAGATACAGGGCAAGCCGTTTGCCGTGCGAGAAGTCGTCGAGAAGATCGAAGAAATGCTGAAGTAGCCGTCAAGGTATAATCGCAGTCGAGCAAGATTCATTACCCGCCGCAAAACAACGTATATACGGACCGAGAAATCGCAATGAGCACTGAAACCGCGTTGCCCGTGCTAACACCAGGAGACTTTGCCAGCGACCAGGAAGTGCGCTGGTGCCCCGGATGCGGCGACTATTCGATTCTGGCCCAAATGAAGAAGGTGCTTCCGACCCTGGGCATTCCGCCGGAAAAGACGGTGTTCGTTTCGGGCATCGGCTGCTCCAGCCGCTTTCCTTACTACCTGAACACCTACGGCATTCACTCGATTCACGGCCGGGCCCCCGCCGTGGCTTCGGGCCTGAAAGTCAGCCGGCCCGATCTGTCGGTGTGGGTCATCACCGGCGACGGCGACGCCCTTTCGATCGGCGGCAATCATCTGATGCACGCCATCCGCCGCAATCTGAACCTGAATATCATCCTGTTCAACAACCGCATCTACGGCCTGACCAAGGGTCAGTATTCGCCGACGTCGGTTTTGGGCCAGGTCACCAAGAGCACGCCCAACGGCGTGATCGACAATCCGCTGCACCCCCTGTCGGTGGCGATTGGCTGCGAGGCCACGTTCGTGGCACGTTCGATCGACGTCAACATCAAGCACCTTTCGGCCATGCTCAAGCGAGCGGCCGAGCACGTGGGCACGTCGTTCGTCGAAGTCTATCAGAACTGCAACGTGTTCAACGACGGCGCGTTCGAATATGCCACGGGCCGCGACACGAAGGCCGACTCGACGTTGGAGTTGGAGCACGGCAAGCCGCTGATCTTCGGCAAGAACCGCGACAAGGGCATTCGCCTCAACGGCATGCAGCCCGAGGTGGTCGAGTTGGGCAAGGGCATTTCGGAAGACGACTTGTTGTTCCACGACGAGAAGGCGTCCGAACCGACGCTGGCGTATCTATTGAGCCGGATGTCGCAGCCCGAGTTCCCCGAGCCGATCGGCGTGTTCCGCTCGGTCGACGCGCCGCGCTACGAAGAGCGGCTGGCCGAGCAAATCGCCGCGGCCCAAAAGAAGGGCAAGGGCGATTTGCAAACCCTGTTCAACAGCGGCGAGACGTGGACGGTGGAGTAGGCAATTCGGTCTTTGCAACAAGAGTTAAAACGAACAGGGAATTGGGCGATTGGCTCGATTCCCTGTTTTTTTTCAACAACCGAGTTAGCCAGGGCGATGGCCTGGCTAACTCGGCCTTCGACGGAAGGAATTCACGCGGAGGCGTGGAGATCGCGGAGGTTATTATTGAAAGCGCCTTCTCCTCCGCGGTCTCCGCGCCTCCGCGTGAATGTTTTGAATTAGAACTGGCAAATACCCAACCCCCCGGGCCTGAGCTCACTGCGGCGGCCCGAGCCCTGTGATCATTTCCTTGGGGATTTGGAAACGGAGGGAGTCGGTGCCGCCAAAGGCGGCGGGGGAGAGCTCTAGCCGGAGGTATTCGATCGATTCTAGCGGCGGCTCGAAGACTAAATCGGATTCGATTGTCTTGCCGGGACGGAGCGAGGCGTTTGCGCCCCCCAGAGCGATCGGCGCTCCGGCAATCGAAAACGTGGGGATTTGCTTGTACTTGTTGTTGATATTGTCGGTGAGCAGGGCAGCCGCCGAGGCCGATTTGGCAGCTTTGGCCAATTCGCCGCCCAACAGCTCGCCAACGCCTTGGCCCAGCATGTCGGCCGTACCGTGCCAGCCGCCGAATTCCAAAATCTTGTCGGCGGAGGTATTTTCCATCGCTACGCGCACCTTCAGCATCGGCTGTGGTTTTTGTCGTTTCCCAAACGTGCCCAACGATAGGTCGCCACCCTCGAGAACGACCCTGGCGATGGCCACTGAGACGATGCTCGCCTTGATGTCTCCTTGCTGAATCGATTCCTTGGCGTCGACCCAAACGAGTTCCGGCTCGGGTTCAGGCTCTGTCGGCGGCCGAGCTATTTGTTTCGGCTGTGGTGCAACCACGGGCGCGGGCGCCTTGGCAACCACAACTGGCTTGAACACCGGCGCAGGAGTGAACAAACCATACACGACGCCGAGCACGATTGTCAGCGCAAGCCCGACGGCCGAGCTGCTCGTGCCCGCGACGTTGAGCATCAAACCCGTGCCCTGTTTCATTGCGGCGACCACCAGTCCGATGATGCCGACGATCAGGCCCAAGCCGCCGACGGCGATGCCGGTCCAGCCGACAAGTCCCCCGCCGACGTAGGGCAGCCAACAGGTGGCTAGCGCGACGGTGCCCAAGATGATGGCGACCGCGCCCAAGACCTTGGGCGCAACCGATCCACTGTCGGCCGGCACGGCCTTAGGCAGAGGCGCGACGTTGGTGAGCTGCGTGTGGGTCACCGGTCTGCCAACTGGCAACGACCGCGGCGGCGCAATCGGGGGCGCCGCGAGATCCACCGCCTTGGGAGCAGGGGGCGGCGTGGCGGCCGGAAACTGGGCGGCGCGCGGAGCAGCGGCCTGACCGGCGGCGAACAACCCTTGCACGCGTGCGGCCGGCACCCAATTGCCTTCGCTACCCAAACGCACGGTGGTGTTCGGTGAAATCTTGCCTTCGGCGGCAAGTTTCTTCAGATTGGCCGAGGTCATCGGGCCATACTGTTTTCCACCGTGTTGGACATACCACTCGTTTGCCATGCGACACGCTCCGGCTCGACGGTAAACACAGGCTACAGTCTACGACCGCTAAAGCCGAGCCGCAATCAGTTACGCAATCTCGGCTAGCGAGCCCCAACGAGCGCTTTTCATCCCAGCAGGGTGGGCTTCAGCCGGATGATGCTGCCTTGGTTCAGGCTGTCGATCAACAGTCGCAAGCGGCCGAGGCTGCGGCGGTTGAAGCGAAAAATGAGCCGCACGTAGTTGGCCAGGTCCGGCTCGTCTTTTTCGTCGGGCAAGGGACCACCAATCGTAAAATCTCCTCCGTTGAGGATGTCGGCAAATTCTTCGTTGATGGCAGAGAGTAGCTCTGGGCTGGGCGCCTCCTTGAGCCGCAACACGAGTTTGTTCTTCACGTACCGCATGCTGTGGTAATTCTTGAAAAACTGCATGATTTCGGCGACGGCCACGTCGACGCTATCGGTCAGTTTGTAGAGCGCCAGATCGTCGGTAGAAATCATGCCACCCCCCAACAACCGTCGTTCGACGTATCGCTGGAAGTCGGTCCAAAACTCACCGCCAGGAGCGTCGAGAAACACGACCGGCACCAGGTCTCGTTTGCCGGTCTGCAACAATGTGAGAACTTCGAGCCCTTCATCGAGCGTGCCAAACCCGCCGGGCAGCAGGCACACCGCGTCGCACTCTTTGACGAACATCAGCTTGCGCGTGAAGAAATACTTCATGTGCACGAGCTTCGAATCGCCTGCGATGATCGGATTGGCGTATTGCTCGAAGGGGAGCATGATGTTCAGACCCATCGAGTTCTCGCGGCCCGCGCCGACGTGGCCGGCTTCCATGATGCCACTGGCCGCGCCGGTGACCACCAGCCAATGTTGCTCGGCCATCGCCTTGCCAAAAGCCACGGCCTGTCGATAGGTCGCTTCGTCGGGCCGGGTGCGCGCCGAGCCGAACACGGTCACTTTGCGACGCGAGCGATACGGCGTGAACACCTTGAACGCATAGCGCAGCTCACGCAGCGTGCGGCTGAGCAGTTTCAAATCGCCGCGCGAGGTTTTGTCGCCGGCCAGTTTGTCGGCCGACTCTTTGATCTGTTGGATCAGGTCGACGATCTTCGAGCGATCGATGGCCCCATTGCCCTTGGAGAGCGATCGTTCGAGGTCGGTAATGGCGTCGGAGTTTGGAAGGGAAGTTTCGTCGGGCGTATTCGGAGAGCTTTCGGACACGCAAGGTCCTCTCAACTGCGGAAATGTTATCGATCGGCCCGCTTTGGGCCGCCGGACGCTCGTGGAGGGCGTCATCTCAATTATATCTCCCGGCAGAGCACCGCGGACAGGCGACCCACGGCTTTCGCCAAGTCGTAGGCGCGCAAAAGCAGCCCGCTTTTGTATGGCGGGCTGCAAAAATGCGTTCGATTTCGCTCGGGGTCGGCTTATCAGGCCGAAGGCCGGCGATAATGCTGGTAGGCCAAAATCACTTCGTATAGGTCGGTCGAGATGGTGATCTGGTCACTTTCGAAGTCGCGCAGCCAGGTGCGTTCGTTGCGAACCGCATCGGCCAACAGCGGCAGGATTTCGCCCAACGGAAGGTTTACCGTATCCTTGGATTCCTTGTCGTCGGAAATCGCCGCGGAAAGATCGCCTTGAGGGCCGTAATACACACGCAATTGGCTTCGAGCCATAGGGACGCTTCCTTACGTCTGAGACTTCTTGAAACCCGCCGCGATGAGAATCCTCGATTGCTCGCAAAACTCACCGCAGCCCGGGACGCATGCACGTCATGCTGTCTACGCCCGCCCTTGCGCTTCAATTATCGGCAAAAGGAGTGCTGCGGGTTTGATCCAATTGTCCGAAGTTGACGTTTTTTCTTGCCGAGTGCATGACAGCGGTAAAGCTCGACGCGCGGGTCGTGCGTGCGGCAAGGGATTGTTGGGCAGTTTGGAGAAGCGCGCTGGTAAAAGTGATTGACCGGTGAAGCTTGACAATCGCATCTGCAAGCGCTAGATTGCCAGCTTGGAAGTCAAACGCGGTTAAATGTTTGCGCCAATCTCCACCGCGACGCCGTAGATTCCGCATGGGTAGCACGAACACGATTGCCATCGACCTTCGTCCGGTGGCTCAAACGCTTCAGCTTTCGTTGCGCCAGGTCGAGTGCGTCGTCGAACTGCTCGATGCTGGCAATACGGTGCCGTTCATTACCCGCTATCGCAAGGACCAGACCGGCGGGCTGGACGAAGAGCAGATCCGGCAAATCGAGTCGCGGCTGATCAAAATCCGACTGCTGACCGAGCGCAAGCAGACCATCCTGCGGTCGATCGAATCGCAAGGCAAATTGACCCCCGAGCTGGCTGCCGAAATCGAAGCCGCCGACAGCACCAAGCGGCTTGAAGATTTGTATCTGCCATTCAAGCCCAAGAAGCAAACGCTGGCCACGGTGGCGCGCGAGCGCGGGCTGGAACCGTTGGCCGACGAAGTCCTGGCGGCCTCGCCAAGTTGCACCGATCTCGACGCGCGAGCCGCGGATTTCGTCAATGCGGATCGCGGCATCACGAGTGCGGCCGACGCTCTACTTGGCGTGGGTCACATTCTGGCCGAGCGATTGAGCGAGCGGGCCGACCTGCGGCACAAGCTGCGCCGCATTCTCAACCGCAGTGGCAAGCTCAGCAGCGCCCGCGCCGAGGCCGATGAAAAAGTGGCCCAAGGGTTTCGCGACTATTTCGAATTCAGCGAAACGCTCGAGCGCGTGCCGCAACATCGCGTGCTGGCGATCAACCGGGGCGAAAAGGCCAAGGTGCTGCGCGTCAAAGTCGAGGCCGACATGGAAGCCATGCAAGCCACGGTCGACGAAGTGGTTTGCGACAATGAACATCCGCATGCCGATTTTCTGCGCGGTTGCGGGCGCGACGCGCTGGCGCGCTTGGTTTATCCGAGCCTCGAGCGCGAAGTGCGGCGCGAGCTGACCGATTGGGCCGAGGCCCATGCCGTCGAGGTCTTCGCTCGCAATCTGCGGAATTTGCTGTTGCAAAAGCCGGTTCGCGGTCGCCGCGTGCTGGCCATTGATCCGGGATTCAAGAGCGGCTGCAAATTGGCCGCGCTCGATGAATTCGGCAACTTGCTCGATCAAACCGTGATTCACCTGGTGGGCAAGCCGGAGCGCAAGCTGGAAGGCCGCGCCAAGCTGGTCGAATTGATCAAGCAACATCAGCTCACGGTGGCCGCGATTGGCAACGGCACGGCCTGTCGCGAGACCGAAGAACTGATGTCGGAAATTCTGGCCACTGAATTGGCCGACCAGGGTGTCGCTTATGTGATCGTTAACGAGGCGGGCGCCAGCGTTTACTCGACCAGCCCGCTGGGGCGCGAGGAATTTCCGGCCTACGACGCCACGTTGCGCGGGGCGATCTCGATTGGCCGGCGGATTCAAGACCCGCTCAGCGAATTGGTAAAAATAGACCCGGCCAGCATTGGCGTCGGCATGTATCAGCACGACATGAAGGCCAAGCACTTGCGCACGTCGCTGGATGCCGTGGTCGAATCGTGCGTAAATTACGTCGGGGTCGATTTGAATACCGCCAGCCCGGCGTTGTTGCGGTATGTGTCGGGCCTGAATCAACTGACGGCCCGCCGGCTGTTTGACTATCGTGCGCAAAACGGCCCGTTTCGCAATCGCGAGCAGTTGAAAGAAGTGCCCGGGTTTGGCGAAGCGGCCTTCGTGCAGGCGGCCGGTTTTCTGAAGATTGGCGACGGCGACAATCCGCTGGACGCGACCTGGATTCACCCGGAAAGCTATCCCCTGGCCCAGCAAGTGCTTGAGCGGATGGAGTGCACGCTGGCCGATCTGGCGGAAAAAGAAGCCGCGACTCGAATTGCCGAGCGGGTTGCACAATTGGAGCTCGAGGGGCTCACCGCCCAATTGGATGCGGGAGCCATGCTGCTCAAGGATATTCTGGCCCAATTGGCTCGGCCGGGCCGTGACCCGCGCGAGGATCTGCCGCCGCCGATCTTCAAAAAAGGCGTGATCAAGCTTGACGATTTGACGCCCGGCATGGAGCTATCGGGCACGGTGCTCAACGTGGTCGATTTCGGCGCGTTTGTTGATATTGGCCTGCACGATACCGGCCTGGTGCATATCAGCCAGTTGGCCAACAAGTACGTGCGCGATCCGCACGAAGTCGTTTCGGTTGGCGACATCGTCAAGGTCTGGGTCCACGAGATCGACAAGACCCGTCGGCGCGTGTCGCTGACGATGATTGCCCCAGGCACGCAGCGCACCCCGCCCGCTCGGCGTGAAAAGCGCAAAGGTGACGCTAGGCGAAGCCCCGAACCAGTCGGTGTTGCATCACCGAGTGGTTCGGCGACGGCCGATGGCGGCTCCCAGCCAATTGCTCAAACGACAGTGGCGACCGCGGCACCGCCGCGCGACAGGCGGCCTGCGCGGCCTCAGCAACAGCAGGCTCCGGCTGGCGGTCGTCGATTCGAGCAAGGATCGCGCCCGCCCAAACCCAACTTCAAACCGCGGCCCCAGGGCGATCGCAAGCCCAAGCCGTTGGTCCCCTTGACCAATGAGATGAAAGCCGGCAAAGCCCCCTTGCGAACCTTCGGCGATCTGAAACAATTCTTCGAGCTGAAGCCGGAAGACGAGCCGCCAGAACAGGGCGATCCAAGCGCGGAAGCATAGGCTTTCCTCGGCTGGTACAATACACAGGCTCGCGCGCTCGAAGAAATCAGGCTTGGTGCGCGACTCTAACGCTCTTGGCCAGCAACAGTCGAAGTTACATCACCAGGCATTCCGCGATGGATTTTCAACAACGACTCGAGAAGGCGATTCAGCGAGGAAAGCGGGCGCACGATGCCGAGGCTCAGGCGCGGGCCGAGCAGGCGATGGGCGAGGAAGAGCTCAAACGGCTGCACACGCAATATCGCTTGGAATTGTCGGAGCACATCGAGCACTGCCTGAGACAATTGCCGCAGCACTTTCCGGGCTTTCGCTATGAAACGCTGGTCGGCGCGAGCGGCTGGGGCGCGGCGATCAGTCGCGACGACCTGTCGCTTTCCGATGGCCGCCGCGCCAACCTGTTCAGCCGCCTGGAAGTTGTCGTCCGCCCCTTCTCGGTCTCGCACGTGCTCGAGCTGGCCGCGAAAGGCACCGTCCGCAACAAGGAAATCTACAACCGCAGCCAGTACCATCGCCTGGCCGACGTCGATGCCGCTTCGTTCCGCGACCTGGTCGACCGCTGGATTCTGGAATACGCGGAGTTGTACGCCGCGAAAGGTTAGGCGAAGGACAACGCACCGGGACTTGCGTGGTCGCTATCCCGGTTACGCTGCGCACCGTTGAAACTTAATCCTCGGCCGGCGCGATTGCCAGTTGTTTGAGGGCGTCGAGACTGGCGAGCATGTCGTCGCGGGAGATCTCCTGCCAGCCGGCGACCTTGTGGCGCAGGATGCAGAGCTTGTACGACTCGAATGCGTCGCTAACATCGACCGGCAGAGGCGGCAGACTGGCAAATGGCCGCACAGGTGGGCTGGCAACTGAGTTGGACTCGCCGGAGTAGCTCGATGGGCCTTGGCTGGCGTCGCCATCTTCCAAGTCGCTGTACTCGTCGGCATCGCTGGCGTCTGAATCGTGGCCGGCGTGCGAGCCTTGCGGCGATTGGACCTTTTCCATCGTGGCTGACACGATCTCGCCCGAGGGCTCGGCATCTTCATCCCAGGGGGGTGCTTCGTCGAGCGGCGGTTCTTCGTTGGCGACTCCGCCGTTGGCTTCCCAGCGCTTTTGGCGCATCTCGGAAATCGACCAGCCGCTTTGCACGGCTCCTTCGAGCCACAATTCGGGGTCGTCCCAATCGAGAGCCGCCTGGAAATGGCTCCAGAACAGGCCCGGATACTCATCGCGCGTGGCGGCAAAGCGCTCGTACGCCCGACGCAAACGGCCGACGTGCTGCGGCGTGACGTTGCCAACGCGACGAGCCCAGGCGTCGTCGGAGAACTCGATGGCTGGCGCGCCAGAATCGCGCAGGGCCTCGCGCCACTCGAAAATGATCTGGCCCTTTTCCCAATTCGTGGTGCTGACCAGCCGCTTCCATTGGCCTAGAAACGTTTCCGACGTTTGATCGATAAGCGCAGAATCCATGCGTTCATGTCACCGATTGTTGGGGAGTCGCGAAAGAGAAAGGCCGGCCTGCCGCCAACCACCGGCGCGATTCTATCACAGTGCGGAAGCGCGACTAGCAGTGCCAGACCGCGCGTGGCAAAAATGACCGCGCGTCGCGCGTCATAACCGATATGCGTGCCAGACTTTCACGGCCAGTTGCGTCGGCCGAGACA